>NZ_JBEGDB010000231.1:0-12827 GCF_043638955.1 Bradyrhizobium sp. 31Argb
GGCGAGCCCGCCGCTTGCGGACGGTGAGCCCTTCCTCGCGATAAAGCCGGTAGATCCGGTTGATCCCCGATGGCTCGCCCTCCCGCCGCAGCAGGACGAACAGCCGGCGGTAGCCGAAACGCCGCCGCTCGTTGGCGAGATCGCGCAACCGGCCGCGCAGAGCCGCGTCCGCAGGGCGGCTGGAGCGATAACGGATCATCTTCCGATCCGCGCCCACGATCGAGCAGGCCCGCCGTTCCGACAGGCTCATGACGGCCTGCAGATGCGCGACCGCAGCGCGCTTGGCGGCGGGCCCTACCATTTTTTTGAAAGCAGCTCGCGAAGCGCCGCCGTATCGAGCATCTGCTCGGCCAGAAGCTTCTTCAGCTTCGCGTTCTCCTCCTCCAGGGCCCTCAGCCGCTTCGCCTCGGAAACCTCCATGCCGCCGAATTTGGCCTTCCAATTATAGATCGTCGCTTCGGAGATCCCATGCTTGCGAGCCAGGTCAGCCGTCTTCGCCCCAGCCTCATGCTCCTTCAATATCGCGATAATCTGCTCTTCCGTGAACCTTGCTCGCTTCATCTGTCCGTCCTTCTTCGGGCCGGACTCTAACTCCTTCTGGAGGAAATACTCAGTGGCAGGTCAGGATGGCTATCGATCTTTGCCTGGCTTTGAGAAGAATTCTCAGGTGCACGCCGAGCATCAACCGAGGCGCATGTCCATTGCGGCCACGTTCTTCGGCGGGCTACGCAAGCTGCGTCGCGCCGGCTCGACGCGACAAGCGGTTCGCACGTCGCGTAGGCGCTTACTACCGATAAACCTCCGTATAGCTGTTCCAACCCCTTTTATATCACCCGCTTATCTCCGTATAATTGAACCAACCATGTCGAATGGAACTTCTCGTGCTCGGTCGCTCGTCGTCCAGAGCTGCTGCTGTGGCGCAGCGCCCAAGACTACAACCATGACCCAGCTACCGGATAAGCCCGCCTCTGGGGCCCAGCTGCCCCTGTATTTGGGGACATGCACACGGCCATATTCATGAGTGCCTGTTATGCTTTCTCCAGCATTGATCGCAACCTTGATGCGCGAGAGCAGCATGTGAAGGATGCAGCTTAAGGCGGCGCTGCTCCCATAATCCCCGCAGTTCCTTCACGAGAGCTTCACGCCTAGCCTGATCGAACGTAGTTGTATCAAGGAGATCCCCGAGCACGGCTTCGCCCTCGATCCGCATCAGTAGATCGAACACATCATGTGAAATACGCACACCGTCACGGCTGGAGGGCCCCGTACGGATCTCGCACACGGTCTCTTGGCGATCTAGCGCGGTGTAAGCGCGGACTCGATAGAGGCGTGCATAAGGCGGAAATGAAACCGCGAGCCCAGTCCAATCCTTCAGCATTGCAGCCCGCTTTTTGACGAGGAACGGCCCGACTACAAGTCCATCCAGCTCTGTCGTCAGAAACGCGGCAATCGCGTCTGCAACCGAATCCACGATCGGCTCGGCATCGTTGCTAAAGGACGTGTTGAGCAGAACTGGGATGCCCGTCCGCCTCTTGAACGCATTAATAAGCTCCCAGTAGGCGCGGCTGCAGAACGGCGATGTGTTCACGAAGTTCATGACCAAGCTTCTGAACCATTCTCAGGTCAAATCGCTATTGTCGGACGAGCATTTTTCGGTGGACGGGACGCTGATCGAAGTTTGGGCTTCGCAGAAGAGTTTTCGCCCCAAGGACGGCAGCGGCAACGATGATGATGGCGCCAACTTCCACGGCCAGAAGCGCAAGAACGACACCCATGCGAGTACCAGCGATCCGGACAGCAGGCTTTATCGCAAGGCGGCCAAGCTTTGCTATATGGGCCACGCCACCATGGAGAACCGGCACGGGCTGGCGGTGGCCGGCAGGGTCACGCATTCATAAATTTTGTCTAGCCCGCCACTTACTCCTAGACACAGCATGTCGCGCTCCATTCGTCGTGATAGGGACACTCTACTGGCCTGACTCAGGACCGTTCCACCTGAGTGAGGTTCCACCTGAGTGAGGTGCACTGTCGCTCGCCGCCGCGAAGGTCAGTCAGAAGTTACCGACCTCAAACAATCTAGCGTAAGGTCCGTCTGCGAAGTGAAGCCGCAACTCATGAAAATTCTGTACCGTCTGGTCCAGCGGTCGCGTTTCCTGGCGCTGAAGAATGGCGCGACCAGAAAGCTGAAGCGCTGGAACCCCGAAGAACTCCCAAATCGTTGCCAAGCAAGCGGCGGGTTCGCGAAGAAGACTCTCGTACTCAATCACAAGCATGTTGGTCGGCGCGAAGGAGTGCGCGACCCGAGCGTGGAAATTGTCGGCAGTCTTGAAGTAGGCCTCGCAGTCGGCGATTGACAATCTGACGCACGGCGGCGGAGCCGCGTTGTCAGAGCTGAATTTCAGCCATTGGCGGGTTTGCCTTGCCTGCACCAGCGATCGTAGCGATTCCAATGTGTTTCTGCGAACCACGAGGATGACCTTCAGGCCTGGCCAACCGGCCAGCTCGGCAAAAAAGCCCGGACGATCGTGAAACTGAGGTTCGTTGATCTTGCAGCCAACGTGCGTCACCTTGTCGCTCCGCGGGGGATAGCGCAGGTAGGCAAGTTCTAGGAGCTCGCGATCGCTATGTAGCAGGCGATCCTTATCGGGCCACTTCGTATCATATGGATTGAGCAACTCACCGTTACTGAACACGTTCGGATGCTCGTTTAGCAATGCTTCCAGATAGTGCGTGCCAGTCCTTGGCATCCCAAGAATTACAAAGGGCTCAGGTGACAGTGCGGGGTAGGTCATTGCATGTGGCTCCAACTAATATTGATCGCGAGGCTTGGGGTGGCGCCCCGCACAAGAATCCACGCTGTCATCTCTCCGCCGACTCTTTCAATGATGTTGAGAAGCGGCGGGGATTAAATCCGCGCTCATGCAACGCTGCAATCAAGCGGGACAGCACCATGACCCGTCTGGTCGCGCAGGCCGGCGTGAGTGTCCGGTTTCAACCCGCTCGGCTCTTTGTCCTGGTCCTCACAATACGGCTCACGGGACCCGATCGGCGACGTGATTTGTACCAGGAGGCCAATACCCGAATCATGGGGACGGCGTTCCATAACGCTGATAGATTGACTGAATTCCATCGAGGACCTCGCGTGACAGGCTGACTTCCACACTGGCGATGTTGTGCTTTAGCTGCAGCTCGGAGGTCGCGCCTACGAGGGTGCTTGCAACGAATGGCCGGCTGCTGAAGAATGACAACGCGCCGTGCGCTGGATCAATGTTATGTTCCCGAAACAGCGTTGTATATGCGAGGGCCGCATGCTGGGCCCTCTCATTGCTGTAGCGGAAGAATCTCCCTAATAAGTTCAGCCGCGAACCGCCTGGTCGCTGCCCACCCAGGTACTTACCGGTCAGTGTGCCCATCGCGAGCGGCGAATACGCTAGAAGCCCTACCCGTTCGCGCTGAGCCATCTCGGCGAGGCCGTTCTCGAAGTCGAGGTTAAGCAGATTGTACGGATTCTGAATGCTTATCACGCGGGCTAAACCATGTACTTCTGCGTGATGCAGGAAGCGCGCAAGGCCCCAAGGTGTTTCGTTGCAGAGCCCGATGTGACGAACGCGACCGCTTCTGACGAGTGCGTCCAACGCCTCCAGCGTCTCCAGGATCGGGACCGTGTCCTCGTCGAGTTCGTACTGGTAGTCGACTAACTGAAAGACGTTGGTGCTGCGGTCGGGCCAGTGCAGTTGGTAAAGGTCGATATAGTCCGTGTGGAGCCTTTGCAGGCTGGTGTCCACGGCCTCGAACAGATTGGCGCGTGTGTAGCTGACGCGGCCGTCGCGCACATAGGGCAAAGTTTGCCTTGCCTGCTCGAACAGGGCCGACGGCTTTGGTCGCAAGCACGACGTCTCGCCTGCGCCGGGTCTTGCGTAGCCAACTGCCGATATAGCGCTCCGCAAATCCATGTGTCTCCGCACGGGGTGGCACAGGGTACATTTCGGCAGTGTCGACCAAGTTTATGCCGGCATCTAGGGCTGCGTCCAGTTGCGCGTGCGCCTCGGCTTCCTCGTTCTGCTCCCCCCAAACTCATAGTGCCCAAGCCGAGCGCGCTCACCTTCGGGCCGCTGCGGCCCAGTTCACGATACTGCATCGCATATCTCCTTCTCGTAGTGGTCGTGAGTAGCGTCAACGCATCAGGCGTCGACGAAAAAGTGCCGCCGACAGGAAGAACGGCAATACTGCGTACATGCAAATTACACCGATATGCAGGCCGACGCTGCCGGCCGGGCGGCCAAGCATCGCCGGACGAATGAGATCGATCGAATGTGCCAGCGGCAAGAAGCGCCCCACCTGCTGAAAGGCGTCGGGCAGTTGGGTGACCGGGAAGACCGCGCCGGACAGGAACAGCATGGGTGTGAGGACGAGCGTCTGGTAAAACACGAAATAGTCGTAACTTGGTGAAAGCGCTGCGACGACCATCGCCAGGCTCGCGAAGGTGAGACCGGTGAGGGCGATAGCTGGCAGCGCATAGAGGATGGATGGCCACGCTGCGTAGCCCAGGATGGCGGCAACAATCGTAATTGCCGCCCCGGCCAGAAAGGCCTTGCTGGCTGCCCACGCCACTTCACCGAGAAGGATGTCGCCGAGCGTGAGCTGCGTGCACAGGACTGCTTCCCAGGTGCGCTGATGATGCATGCGAGCGAAAGCCGCATGAATGGTTTCGAAGGTGGCGGAAATCATCGCGCTTGTCGCGACCATGCCAGCCGCCAGAAACGCGATATATGAGGTGCCGTCAACGCGACCTAGCATTGCTCCGAGGCCCAAGCCGAGGCCGAATAGAGAGCTCATAGGCTCGGCGGCGTTCCCGAGAACCGATGCCAGCGCGACTTTCCGCCACGCCAGATAGTTGCGTCGCCATACCGCGATCCAGTTCCACGCATTGGCGGGCAGAGCCGCCGCATAACGTCCCCACATGGTTCAGTCCTTCATCTCCCGCCCAGTCAGCCGCAAAAAGACATCCTCAAGATTCGGTGGACGCTGCAGAAAGCGTAGACCCGTGTGCCCGCGCAGCTGCCCGCGCACCCGCTCCGGATCTGGCGCATAGCAAAAGAGCGTCTCACCGCTCACGTCGATACGCTGCGCGTACGGCCTGATCAGCGCACCCAACTCATGCGGATTGCCACCGTAGATCTCGATCACTTGGCAGCCGATCTGCTCGTCGATTAGGGTGTGAGGCCGGCCTTCAGCGATCTTGCGCCCTTGCTCGAGTACGCACAGCCGGTCGCACAACCGTTCGGCTTCTTCCATGAAGTGGGTGGTCAGAAGAATCGTCTTGCCGCGCGCCAACAGCGAGCGCAACCGTTCCCAGATCAGGTGGCGCGCGTGCGGATCGAGGCCGGTTGTCGGCTCGTCCATGACGAGGAGCTGAGGGTCATTGATGAGCGCACGCGCTATCGTCAGGCGCCGCTTCATGCCGCCAGAGAGTTCGGCGACGCGCGCATTCGTCTTGTTCTCGAGGCGAGCGAACTCGAGCAGTGACGGCGTGACCGCTTCGATTTGGTGCGCGCTCATGCCGAAATAGCGCCCGAACACCAGCAGGTTCTCCCGGACCGTGAACTCGAGATCAAGATTGTCGAATTGCGGGACCACGCCTATGCGCATGCGAGCCAAGCGAGCGCGTCCCGGCACTGGTTCCCCGAGCACGGTGATGTTGCCCGCGTCAGCTGACGCCATGCCGAGAACCATGCGCGCAATCGTGCTCTTGCCTACGCCATTCGGTCCCAGCAAGCCGAAGCACTCTCCCGACGCAACGGTGAACGACAGCCGGTCGACAACGACCTTGTCGCCATATGACTTTGTTACGCCGGTAAGGCCGATCGCTATCGCGGACATGCGCTCATCTTGGCGTGAGGGATGCCGTCGCCCGGCGATAGCTCAGCTGCAAGCGGCTTGGTCAACAGCAGGCCGTCGCACCATACGTGTTCAACGCGTCCCCACTGGCAGGCTGCGGCGGCATCCGGAAAAAACCCACGCCCATGGTGGTTGGCACTCGTATTGCAAAGCAGCGGAATGCCCGTGAGTTTTTCATATTCGACGAGAAGCTCAGCGACTTTGTGCTCAGAGTTTCTAGGAACGGTCTGCAACCGGGCAGACCCGTCGAGATGTACAACGGCGGGGATTTTGTCCCGCCATTCCGCTCGCGTCTGGTGATCGAACAGCATGTAAGGATCCGGCGTTCCAGGGCTGAAAATTTCCGGCGCGCGATCTTCCAGGCATATCGGCGCCACTGGCCGGAAGTGTTCGCGACGTTTGATGTCGTTAAGATGATCCTTCATTCCCGCCGATGTCGCGGCTGCGAGAATGCTTCTGCCGCCCAACGCTCGTGGTCCGAGCTCAGCGCGGCCGGCGAGGAAAATCACGGGCTTATTGCTCGCCAGGATGGCAGCAAGTTCATGCATACTGCACGGCGCAGCCTCCCACTCAGACGGCACATCGGTGCGTGCCAGGGCTGGGCCACTGTAGACCGACCATTCCAGCGGCACGAAGCCTATGTCCGCCGCCATTGCGGCACAAGCCGCGCCGATTGCCGAGCCGCTGTCATTCGGAAAGGGCGGCACCCAGACAGCATCGCACAGGCCATTAGCACGTAGTGCACTGTTCCATTTTATGTTGAGACCGCAGCCACCGGCTATACACAAGTTGCGCGATCCCGGAAAACCCGAATGCCGCTGCAAAGCGACTGTCACTTCCTGAACAAGGAGACGCTCGAGAAAACAATGAAAAGATGCAAGTACATCTTCGGGTGCCTTAGCCTTCAATCGCAGCGCGCTCCGCTCGAAGAAATCGTGCATAGCCGCAAGTGACGACTCCGCGCTGTTTATGCCCGCTCGGTAACGGCGAGCCTGCTCCGTGTCGGCCGCAAAGCGCTCCTCGTAGAGCTCCTGAAATACCGCCATCATGGCTTCATCAGCACACCCGAGCGCGGTGTAAGCCATCAGCTTGCCGGCAACACCTAGGTCCCAGCTGGTCCGGTTCGCCTGCCTATAAGGTCCGAAGTGAGAGCCAGCGGCACCATATGCATGGCCTATCATCGGGAACAGGCATTCGAGGAACCGGGCGCCCCGACGATCTACATAGTAGAGACGTGGAAAGATGCAGCCGTCCCATACCAAGCAGAAGGCTGGTTGTCCGGCTTTGGCAAAGGGGCTGGTGCAGTATGCGGAGGCCACATGGCCTGCGACATGCGGATAGCTTCTATAAGGGAAGAGCCTGCCCTCGAGCATGAGCCCAAAGCCGTCGTGCGAAGTGAGAAGGCCCTCGGCATGGCGTTCAACATACGGCGCCCCTTTAAGAGTGATCGCTGCCGTCCCACTGAGGGCCTCGAATTGGGATTCGACTTCCCCGTCCCAACCATCGATGACAAACCGATCGACATCCCGCGGATCCAGACCGTGCTCCGCTAAAGCGGCGACAACTGCGTCGAGATTGTCGATGGCTTGATATCGCAGATTGTTGCCCCGCTTCTCCTGCTCGACGCAAAAGACGAGCCGTCCGTCCTCGACAAGAGCGATCGCCCCGTCATGCGTCAGCTTTATACCGCAGATGCGCATTGTGCCTCCATGTCAACGTCGGCGATTCGATTGACTCGAGATCGAATCGGATTCCGGAAGCAGGCGAGCAAGCAGTCTTCGTTGACCGACTCGCCATGGCACTGCAGCCGCTCGACCTCGATCAGCGTTTCGTTCAACATGCTGATGACCGTCTCGGCACCAGCAGGGTGACCC
The DNA here is from genome assembly GCF_043638955.1 of Bradyrhizobium sp. 31Argb. NCBI lineage: Bacteria > Pseudomonadati > Pseudomonadota > Alphaproteobacteria > Hyphomicrobiales > Nitrobacteraceae > Bradyrhizobium > Bradyrhizobium sp. 31Argb. Next base: position 7,773 of record NZ_JBEGDB010000231.1, read on the forward strand.
CAGCGCCGACACGTGGCATCGCGCGCGGATCCGAAAACCAGCGGCCCTTCCGGCGCAAGCATCCGCACTAGTTTGCAAATGGCCGCGCGTATCTCGGCCGTGTCAGCCAGGTGATCGAGAACTTCCGCCACGACGATCAAATCGAACAGCTCTCCGGTCGAGAACTGCTGAACGTCGCAGACTATCCACGTGATGTGCGACCATCTCTTCGTCCGTTGGCACGCTCGACCAATCGCTCGCGGCACGACATCGAGCGCTCTGAGCCGTTTGCAGTGCGGCGCCAGCTTTTCCGTGAATGCGCCGGCTGCGCACCCCACTTCGAGGGCATTTGTGATAGACCCTCTGGAAAGCGAAAGCCGCGGCATTTGCGTGTGACGCTCCCGCTCAAACGGATTTCCGTCGAGGCGCCACGGATCGTCGGCAGCCAGTTCCCGCTCTAACAGTTGGTATTTCTTATCCAGGCTCACGAGCTATTCACCTATGTAACTGCACGATCACTCGCCGCTGCAAGCGCTGTCAGACGTTACCAACCTCGAAGAAGCACGCGAAAGATCCCTCCTTCGGATTGCCCCACCAATTCCCGGACCTTCTGTAGCATTTGGTCCACCGACCGGATTTCGGATGACGACCTGCTTTCCCCCCCCGTTTGGTAGCTTGGCAGCCTGGCGCGACAGCCAATCGCTGTTGCTCAATGTACACAATGCATAGGCTTTCACGGGGAGTAAGAGAAAGATGTTGATGAGTGTGTGCAGAGAAAAGCCGAGAAATCGAAGTTCGCGAGCACGAAACGCTGCGACGCTGCAGCGAACCACGGTCATTGATGCGATAATCAGTCCTGCCCACCACGGCACTGCGGCTGTGAGTGCGAGCTGCGCGAGCGCCGTTAGCGATGACAGGGCGAGAAGTAGCGGGCCGAGATTCTGTCCGACTACATCTAGCGTGAGATAGCGATCAAGTTCAGGCAACAGGCGCAGCGCAAGGAACGTATCCCGGAAAGTGCTCCGTGCCCAACGGAGTTGTTGGCGCAGATACGGCCCTAGCCTGTCCGGAACAACTGTTGCCGCGACGGCGTCGGGAGCGTACTCCGTTTGAAACCCTGCTTTCAACATGAGGATCGTGAGATGGCGATCCTCACCGAAGTCGCTTGGCTTTCCCCGAAAGAATTGCGTCTCGTACTGATCTAGTAGCAACAGGAGCGCGGAACGACGGTACATCGCACATGGGCCGCAGCAGCACATAACGGCGCCGAAGCGAGCTTGTGCCGCGCGCTCTTCGTTGCAAGCCAACCAGTACTCCATATCAATCAACCGGGTCAGCCAAGTGTCGCTTCGGTTGCTCGCCGTCAACTGCCCCATGGCCGCCCCGATCGCTGGATCCTGCATCTTCCGTGCAAGCTTCGTGACCACATCGGCTGCTATTATCGTGTCCGAGTCGACGTTGAGCACGAGATCTCCAGATGAGCGGCGTATCGCAGCGATCTGCGCCTTCCGCTTTCCGACATTCTTTCGCAGCAGAATGAAGCCGAACCTCGGGTCGTCAGAGTAGGCGTCGTGAACGGGTGCCACAGCGTCGAGATTTCCAGAACCGTCATCAACCACATAGACCCGCAGTTTTCCGGCGTAGTCTTGGCTTGCAATGGACTTCAGACACGCCGAGAGCGTACGCGGGTCCTCGTTGAAGCAGGGGACGATGACATCCACGCTTGGTAGAGCGTCGGAGTTGACCACGTCGCCCGACGGCGATGAAACGTTTGTCGGCAGAGCATAAAGCACCTGCACGCTTCTATGGACAGTCGAGAGAAGCGCATAGACCGAGATAGCGACAGTGCTGGTTGTGGTAAGCAGGTTCATAGGGTGCCGGTTTGGTGAGGTTGAGGAAGCGAGCGGATTGAAAATCCGCGGACATGCAATGCTGGAATCAGGTTGGAAAGCGCCAAGACGGTCTGATCGCGCAGACCAGCATGAGTGCCCCGTCCCAACTCGCTGGGTGGACATCCGTCGTGCAAGAGCACAATTGCTCCCGGCCGGATAGAGGCCATCACCGCGTTGACAATCGCGTCAACGCCGGGACGAGACCAGTCTCGCGGATCTACCGACCAGTGCAGGGCAGCCAGCCCAGCCCTCGCTGACGTAGCGAGCACCTCTTCGGTCCACATACCATAGGGTGCACGCATGTGCCGCGGCGAGGCCTGGGGGCATGCCATCCTGATGACTCTGCTCGCCGTTAGTATTTCTTGTTGCACTTCGGCGAGTTCGCATCTGGACAAGTCCGGATGAGTCATTGTGTGGTTTGCGACCTCGTGCCCTTCTGCGACCATTCGTCGGATTAGTTTCGGCTGGTCCGCCGCGTACGCGCCGATGACGAAGAAAGTCGCTGGCACTCGGTGTTCCGCCAGCACATCGAGGACATTCGGCGTGCAAAGTGGATTAGGACCGTCGTCAAACGTCAGATAGACGCCGCGACTTTCGGTGCGGTCAGCGTATTCGCCGCGCGCTTCGCAAGAGCAGTCGAGGTGTGTCACAGCTCTGGCCCGTTCCGATCAATCATCGTGCCGGTCGGCCACTCGCTCATCGACCGTCCAATTGGTAAAATCACGATGAGTACGTCCTCGGTGCGTGTGGGCGGCTTGTCGAGACGTACATCTGGAAGGGTCGACCGCACGCGAACCCCCGACAAAACGGTTGCCCAACCGTGCCGGGCGACCCTTTCAACATGCTTCTGCAGCGCAGGCCGAACCGCGCCGAAGCCGAAGGGAACACCAAGCTCTTGCAGGGTTGGACGCAGGACGTGCACTGCACCGTGATAGGTGACTCCGAGTCCCTCAAAATCTCGACGTACCGCGTACAAACCTAGGTCGGCCACTAGTACATCGACCGCGCCAACCTTGATGAAACGGCGGAGTAAGCCCATATGAGCCGCTACACCGCGCGAGTCGTAGCCGATTACACGGAGCTCAGGCCTCGCGCCGGCCCAACTTCGACTGCCTTCGAATGGCTTTCCATTAAACGCCCCAGTCGGCCCATACGTCTTTCGAAAGAACTCGGCGAGTTCGACATGGTCGGCGAGTTGCAACTCGTTTTCCCAGCACAGCTTCCACCGCACCTGAGAGCGCATTGAGAGACCCCCCGTAGAGCTGGATACGGCAATATTCATGGGTGCCTCCTTTGCGCCGACCGGCATTCGAGGGTGGACTTGACGCACGCGAGCAGTTCGCTACCGATGAACGGCTTCACCAGGGAATGGGAAACGCTGGCTCGCAGCGCCCGCAGCCAGTGGTTGTCGCCGGGACGGCTCGTGAGCAGAATGGTGAGATCGGCCTTTCCGGATGCGGCCGAGTGCTGGCATAGCTCAAGCCCGGCCACTCCGGGCAACTGCACATCCGCGATCAAACAGGACGTGCTGAGAGGACGGTTGGATTTCAACTCATCTGCGCACTGGAAAGGTTCGGGGTTGTCGCTTGTCGACAAGAGCACGTCTGTCAGCGCTTGATTGACCGATGCATCGCGATCCACGATGGAGACAACGTCGAGCGCATGTGCCATTTGCACCAAATCTACCGGGGACTTCGCCTGCATTTTCTGCACGATTTGACTGCTATGGATACGTGATAAATTGGGCCTGGGTCGCAAAGGCATTGGGTGCCGGCAATCGGCAGCTCCCGACTTGTTGGGATGTTAAGGCGAAGTTGATCGCTGGCTCAATTCTACGGAGGTAAGCGGCCGATATAGAAACGGTTGGAAAAGCTATACGAACGTTTACCGGTCGTGAGCGCATAAGCGATCTGCGCCACGCCTGTCGCGTCTAGCCACTGCGCTGCAGCTCATACAACCCGTTGAAAACTGTGGCCGCAATGGACATGCGCTTCGGTCGGGGCTCGGGGTGCAGCTGAGACTTTTCGCGGAGCCAGGAGAAAGACTGGCAACCATTCCTATTGTGCTGACCGACCGGCTTTGGTATCCGCCATTGCGCAAAATTGGTAAAATCGATTATTTTTATTGAACACATCCACACGATGGATAACTCCACGCCATGCGCTTCAAAGGCCTTGATCTAAATCTTCTCGTCGCGCTCGATGCTCTGATGAGAGAGCGTAATCTCACCGCGGCGGCACGCAGCATCAATCTGAGCCAGCCGGCTATGAGTGCGGCCGTGGCCCGCTTGCGCGCCTATTTCCGCGATGAGCTATTTACGATGAGGGGCCGGGAACTTGTCCCCACAGCACGAGCGGAACGGCTCGCCGGGCCGATACGCGAGGCGCTGGTGCACATTCAGCTCTCCATAATTTCCCGCGACACGTTCAACCCAGCTAAGTCGGATCGCCGCTTCCGGATTCTCCTTTCCGATTTCATGACAATCGTTTTCTTTAGACAGATCGTCGACCGTGTCGCGCGGGAAGCTCCCGCCGTCCGCTTCGAATTTCTGCCATTTGTCGATGAGCCTGATGAGCTTCTGCAGCGCGGCGAAGTCGACTTTCTTGTCTTACCGGAATTATTCATGTCGAGCGCGCATCCTAAAGCGACACTGTTCGAGGAGACGCTCGTGTGCGTAGGCTGCCAGACGAACAAGCAGCTGCCACGGCAGCTTACATTCGAGCAATACATGTCAATGGGACATGTTGCGGCCAAGTTCGGGCGGGCCCTGAGGCCGAATATTGAGGAATGGTTCTTGCTTGAGCACGGTCTTAAGAGACGCATTGAGGTCGTTGTGCAAGGATTTACCATGATCCCGCCGATGCTATCGGGGACTGAGCGTATAGCGACGATGCCCTCAAGGCTGCCCCAGCATTTCGCAAAGACGATCCCCCTCCGGATCGTCGAAGCACCGCTCCCGCTTCCCGCATTCACCGAGGCCATCCAATGGCCGGCCCTTCATAATACTGATCCGGCAAGTATTTGGATGCGGCGGATATTGTTGCAGGAGGCCTCCTGCATGGCTTCTCCGCGTGAGACCACCCGAAACCGCAGGCGCTGCTAAGTTCACTAGGGTCTGTTGGGATTCAGGATTCTCATTCGTGCTTGGCTGTGATTCAAGCTTTGGATGGAACGATTCGTTTTG
>NZ_JBEGDB010000232.1:0-12725 GCF_043638955.1 Bradyrhizobium sp. 31Argb
CATCATGCGCTCCGTCTATCAAACGGAGCAGCCCCTTCCAACTAAGCACGTGGTCCCACAATCGGGGTCCATTTCAAGCGCCCTGAGCCTCGTCAGCTTCTCGAAAGCTAACGCTGCTAGCATCAGAGAATGGGTTATCAACAGGCGATGTTACGAAGATGAACGCAGGTGCACCCGATATCGGAGCCGCGGGAAGCAATAACGGCGCGAATGTTGACGGAACCGAGGGGGGCGATGACGCCAACTCGCAGGCCATGCAACAACGCAAAGCTTTCGAAATGGCTCTTGGCATGATCGCAATGCGAATTGTCAACGATGCGCAGGCCGATCTCGACTCTGCCATGGACGATACAGAAGAGGATGTTTGAGTCGGCTCCGCCGAATCGGCAATAGCGAGCCGTGAATGGCACATCCAAACAACGGTGAGAAGAGAGGAAAGAGAGGAACTTCTCCGCAGCTGAACGATCCGCACCTCAATGGTACTGGTCGTTCAGATCGGTTGCGGTAAGTTGGCGTTACAGTCCTTAGGGTTCTTCTCGCTCCGGTCAGCCGTCTCTCGGTAGCCCAAGACATCTCGCTCGTATGTCGAACGGACTCGCCTCGCTTGGGCCAATCGCGCATCTACAAACCCGCAGGCCATAAAGGTGTCTTATAGACGAGACGCCCCCACGCATCCGTGTCGCGCCTTCGTTGCCGACTGTTAGCGGCAGAGATATGACAGCCCGATCATCGAAAACATGAGAGCGCGGCTAATGCATGGATAGCGCCAAGCGAGGCGCTTCCCTGCGCGCCCGCGCTGAGAAGAATGGGAGCGGGCGACAGCGTCCGCTCCCCTTTTCTTGAACTGCGCTCAGATCGGCCTCACCCCGCGGCCTTGGAGGAGGCGTCGAATCAGCTTGACCTCCTCCCATCCGGATCTTCGCTCATTGGCGTCGATGCTCGCCTGGTTGACCTCACATCCGGATCTACGCTCATTGGCGTCGATGCTCGCCTGGTTGACCTCACATCCGGATCTATCGACCCACCCTTGACCCTGCTCATATATCGTCTGTGCACCATCCGATGTCAGCTGATCGAGGGTTCGGCCAGCATTGGACTGCGTCACCTTCAGATTGTTGGCACCATCCTTGTCGTCACCGAGCCCCTCGACAACCATGGCGTTGTCGCCGTTCGTGATGGTGAGCTTGGACGAAATGCTCTTGCCGTTGCCGTAGTCCGCCGTATCCACGGTGATCTTCGTGCCATCGTCGAGTTGCAGGGTCATGCCCTTCTTGAAGTCGAAATCGTCCTTGCCGTCCCCATTAGCATCGACATGCGGATCGCCATGAATCTTCGAGACATGGCCGGTTTCATTGTTCCGAACGGTCCAGGTGCCATGCTTCTCGTCCGCCGTGATTGTATATTTATCGCCAAGGTGAATCGTTGCCTTGCCGTCATGGACCTCATGCGACCACACCGGAGCTGGTTTAGGTGGCGGGCTCTGGTTCGTCGCAACTGGGATCATCGATGGAGGCGGCGGAGGAGGAACAAAAACTGGAGTGTAGTAGTACAACGGAGCAGCAAGCGAGGCAGGAGTGTACTGGGACTGGGAGCCGCTGCCCGGCGCACGCCCCGCTTCACCAGCATCGATACTGGCCTGATCCACCTCGCGCCCGGCGCCGTCGACCCAACCCTGACCTTGCTCATGGATCGTTTGTGAACCATCGGGTGTCAGCTCATCGAGAGTGAGGCCGGCGTTGGACTGCGTCACCTTCAGATTGTTGGCACCATCCTTGTCGTCACCGAGCCCCTCGACAACCATGGCGTTGCTACCATTCGTGATGGTGAGCTTGGACGAAATGCTCTTGCCGTTGCCGTAGTCGGCCGTATCCACGGTGATCTTCGTGCCATCGTCGAGTTGCAGGGTCATGCCCTTCTTGAAGTCGAAATCGTCCTTGCCGTCCCCATTAGCATCGACATGCGGATCGCCATGAATCTTCGAGACATGGCCGGTTTCATTGTTCCGAACGGTCCAGGTGCCATGCTTCTCGTCCGCCGTGATTGTATATTTATCGCCAAGGTGGATGGTGGCCTTGCCGTCATGAACCTCATGCGTCCAGACCGGATCAATTGAGGACGACGAGCCCTGGTTCTGGGCGACCGACGCGAACTGGGGAGGCGGCGGCGGGGCGAGAAGGGTTGGAGCAACGTAGACCGGATTGAGGACGGCGGGTGCGACGAGGGCCGAAGTATTTACCGGGAGGTATTGGTAGGCCCCCACCGGGACGCCGACGGCGCCGGCGTACTGCCCCAACACCACGTTGAACATTGGAACGGCGGGCGCACCTTCAGGCACTAGCCCCACCGCCGGATTGGAACCACCCACTACGGGAAGATACGGCATTTTCATTCACTCCTATTGCATTGAAGGCAGCGACAGACTGCGAGGACCACCCGCACAATCAACTTGGCACGTTGCGCCAAGGCCCTTCAAAACCAATCCCACGCCACGGCCAGCAGCACGCGCTCTCGCGTTTCTTGTTGCGGGTGACAACAGTCTTGATCGGCGGACCACTCCACTTCTCTTAACCCCTTGCCGCATGGCAATTCGGGACTCTCACGTCGAGCGTAACCAAGTCGCAGGAAATGTATCCGGAGTACCTGTCTAAAAGCTGACGATAGGATGATCGTCCACCAGCACATCCGCTTGCGTATCGCCTGAACTAACGCTGAGAGCTCGCGACCGCAACGAAACGCTCTTCATGATGGGCGGCGGAACACGACATCTTGGGACGTGCGGAGGGCGAGCATCCACGATCTCTGAAGAACTTCGGCCGAGCCTCTCGCGTTAATGCTCGAGGCGGTCTTTAGGCGCCTCGGACGGCCATGTTCGGTACAAACGCCGCTTCGAAACTGATTTCGCTCGAGTCTTGAGACCAGGCACTTGCACACGTACGCCGCAGTCGATTTGTCTACCACTTGATTGCTCGAGGCAAGCGCCACGGCAGATATCTTAAGGACGTTGTGCACGGCGCTTGATGAGCACCAGGCGATCCAGCTTTGCAGTCGAGCTGCTCGGAACCATGCTCGTTGGACCGACAGCTGGCACAGCTTATACGCCAGCAACGAGTTGCAACCGCTCAAGCTTTGAAGCGCAAGACGTACGGCGTCTTGCGCGACAACATCGGCTGAAGCGAGAGTACCGACACATTTTCCGATGAAAGATAAATTTGGCGACATCGACTCATTCCTCGGCCCTTCGAAGACTCGTCAGCTTCTTGAAAGGTAATGCTCCTAGGATGTCAGCGCTGATCTCTAGGCGAGGAGTCGTCTATTGACCGTAATGGAGATGAAGATAGGAGAATGCGATGATTGGAGAAATGATCGGTAGCGCGGCTGGTGGATACCTCGGTGGACCGCAGGGCGCGGCGATTGGCTCCGCTGTCGGTGGGGTACTCGACAAAGCTTTCGAGAGGGTTATTCACAAATTGGAGCCGGAGAAGGTTGATGATGACAAGGTCGCCAAGGACAATGGCCCTGCCGCAGGAAGCAAGCCGCAGTTCAACCACGGCAACGGCGAATTGACTCTCTCGAATGACGCGCCAAGCGCACATGTCATGATTGCATTTCCTGCCCTCATCACGCTAGCTGCGGCGTGAGGCAGGTGATCAGTAACAGTAACTTCCAAACAGAAAGGTGACTCGATATGGTTTCTCCCGTTGGTGGTTCCCCCGCCGGATTTGGACCCGCGGCGAATCAGCAGGCCGGTGCTACCGGGGACGGCGATTTCGCAGCGCAGCTCGCCGAGCTGGAGCGTGTCAGCAAACAGGCTCAGGCCAAGAGCATCATGATGCGCAGAATTACGACCGAGCTCTCGTCCGAAAAGAAGGTTGCCGACGAGCGCGTTAGCTAGCGCTGCAAGAGGGAGGCTCACGGCCGGCTCTTTTCGCGTGCGGGAGGCTCTCCATAGCTTGACGAACTCGGAACCAGCCGTACGGCAGCGCCGTACGGCTTCTCTCGTTTCTCAGGAGAATCTCCGTGAATGAACCGGCTTCCGTTCATTTCGAAGTGCTATCAGGGCCTTATTCTGGGGTGAGTGGTGAAGCGCCGGTCGGAACGAGTCTTATCGGAAGTGGCCTCGATGCTGATATCGTCTTCGTCGAACAGGGGCTCGAGCCCAATCACTTCCGTCTCACCCCCCTGCACGGTTCGATTGAGATCGAGGCCCTAGCAGCCGGAGTCAGCATAGAGGGAAACGGAGATATTGCCGTAGGCAAGCGGGTTGTTATTTCTCTTCCTGCTGTCATTCATGCGGGCACGATGTCCATTCGTTGCACACAGGATTCGGCACGAGGATCAATCGGCCTATCCCGTCTTTCGATAATCGCAGTCTCGTTGGTCTTGCTGAGCTCTGTCGGGATCGCCACTCTCGCAATCAGCTTCCTGTTTGACGGCAGTGCCGGTGCAGTGAGCCCCGATGCGCCCCCTGGCGCCCCACTTCCAGCCAAGCTGACGCTCAACGGTCCTAATGATCGCCCCCTCGATGCAGCCGCCGAACTGCTGCAAGAGGAGGTGAATAAAGCGGGACTTCTCAATATCAAAATCGCGCCTGGACCAGGTGTAGTCAGCGCGGAGGGCACCGTTACCCCTGCGTTAGTCACTAGGTGGCAGGAGGTTCAGCGCTGGTTCGATCAGCATACGAACGGCTCGCTGACACTCGTAAACGGGGTGATCGTAAAGGAGGATAAGCCTCCCTCCTCAATAGCTGTCCAGGCGGTGTGGCGCGGAGCCCACCCCTATCTTCTTATTGGCGGCCAAAAATACTTCGTGGGGGCGCTGTTGAATGATGGATGGACGGTGGATCGAATCGAGGCGGGACGCGTACTGCTTAGCCGGAATGGACGACTTGCTGCTCTCCCCTATTAGAGCTCCAGTACCGCAGGAAAGGAGAATGTCATGACCAAGCTGCCGCAGCATCCTGTCGGATTTGGCACCTCTTCGCAAAGGCTCAACACCCAAGACCATGAGCCAGCGAACAAGCCGGCCCTCCCTCAAGTCCATCATTTAGAGATCGATCGCACTGATGGCGGCGGCGAGAACAGGCACGGGTCGATTTGGCCGGATACTGAGGCACCCGATCTGTCAATCGAGGCCTCGCTTGAGGTCGACGATATCGATGCCGTCTCGCGTGTCAGCCTCAACGAGAGGCGCGTCCCGATCGCTGAGATCGACCCCCGTGCGGCACTCGCTTCACTTTATGGCCGCAATCTCGCGACAGGTCTGCTCTCCTTCGTCACCCCACGCCTGCGTGATCCGGACGTGCTGCGAGCAGAGAAGCACGGTGTTCTCCTGGAGCGCTTGGCCGACCGGCTATGGGCCGGAGCGGAGAACTCGGTGGCGCGCGAAGGGATCGACGCACTGCAGCAGGAGCTCCGCCGGCTGATCCTGCTCCGGCAGAACCAGAACAGCTTGATCAAGGGCTAGCATGGTCAATTCGGGCGGATCGCACCTCGCCAGTCTACCGTCGCCGGCCGAAGCTATCAAAACCGGCGATGTCTTGCCAATCTCCGGGCAAGAGCGCGATTTGGTCTGCGCAATATCCTTCGTCCACCTTGCGTGTGGACAGAGCGCACGAGCTCTCGCTCTGTTGCGGCTCTTTGCCCATGAAGATTCGCGAGACGTCGACCTGCTTCGCATTCTTACCTATGCTCTCATCTCGGAGGGCTTTGGCAATGAAGCACTTAATGTGCTGGATAGACTCGACATGCTTGATGAGGATCCCTCTTCGCGTCTGCCCTTGACGCTTCTGCGCAGTCACGCGCTGCGACGCGCCGGCCGTATGGACGAGGCGCGGGCGGTCTTCAAAGATTATGTATCCTTGCGTGGCAGGACAGCGCCAACGGAACAACAATAAGAAGGCTCTTCATGGCACACCTTCTTCGTAGGCTTATCGTGCGCGCGCCATTCCACGCGGACTTCATGGTCGCGTTCATGCTGCTTCTGGCAATCGGAATGATGATCATGCCGATCCCGATCGTCGTGATCGATATGCTGATCGGCTTCAATCTGGGTTTTGCCGTTCTGTTGCTGATGGTTGCTCTCTATCTCAGTACGCCACTGGATTTTTCATCCTTGCCGGGCGTCATCCTGATCTCTACCGTCTTTCGTCTGGCGCTGACCATCGCGACAACGCGGCTGATCCTCGCTGAAGGAGACGCCGGCAGCATCATTCACACCTTCGGTGAGTTCGTGATATCGGGGAACATCGCTGTCGGCATTGTTATATTTCTGATCGTGACCATGGTGCAGTTCATGGTTCTCGCGAAGGGAGCCGAGCGCGTCGCTGAAGTCTCCGCACGATTCACCCTCGACGCTCTGCCAGGCAAGCAGATGGCTATCGACGCGGAGCTACGCAACGGTCATATCGATCAGCGCGACGCACGCAGCCGGCGAGCCTCACTGGAGCGGGAAAGTCAACTTCATGGTGCGATGGATGGCGCCATGAAGTTCGTCAAAGGCGATGCCATCGCCGGACTCATAGTCATCTGCATCAACATGCTCGGAGGAATTAGCATCGGACTGCTCTCGAAGGGCATGTCCATTGATGAGGCGTTGCATCAATATACGCTGCTCACCATCGGCGACGCGCTGATTTCTCAGATTCCGGCGCTCCTGCTGTCGGTTACGGCTGCAACCATCGTCACACGTGTAAATGGGCCCTCCAAGCTCAAGCTTGGTGCCGATATCATCAACCAACTCACGGCCAGTACCCCGGCATTGCGGCTGGCAGCCGGCGTCTTACTTCTCATGGGGCTGATACCTGGTTTCCCCTTGTCCCCGTTTCTCATGCTGGCTGCAGTTTTTACCGGGGCGAGCTATGTCAAGGGCGGTGTGCAAGGCGCGAACACCGGCTCTAAGACGGCCGCCAACGTTAGTGCTCCGACTACGAGTCCAGCGCAGGCTCAAAAGCAAACCATACCTGCGGAGGCGCTTCCGGTCGCGCTATTGGTTGCGCCGAACCTGATAAATGCGATTGACAAAGAGGAAGTTGGGCAGCACATCGCGCGCATTTCGGCATTGGTCTCAGCCGATCTTGGCATCACGATTCCCCGCATTCCAGTCCAGGTGGATCCACGTTTGGCCCAGTCCGAGTTCAGGCTGGATGTGGAAGGGGTACCGGTTGAACGGGATCGAGTCGACCCGACGCAGCTCGCCCTCACCGACGACCGAGCGAACATTGAATTGAGCGGCATCCCGTATCGGCAAGATCCAGACACTGGCCGGATCTGGATCGAACAGAGCCATGCACCGGCTCTCAAAGCGGCCGGAATCGGGCATCACCGTCCGAGCGAAATCATCGCCTTGCGCGTCAGTTCCGTACTGACGCGATATGCGCAGCGCTTGGTCGGCATTCAAGAGACGCGACAATTGCTCGCCCGGATGGAGCAGGAATATACTGATCTGGTGAAGGAAGTGCTACGAACGACTCCAGTTCCCCGGATCGCCGAGGTCCTGCGTCGTCTGCTCGACGAGGACATCCCGATTCGTAACACCCGCCTGGTCTTGGAAGCGTTCGCCGAATGGAGCGAACGCGAGCAAAACGCTGTCCTGCTCACCGAATACGTCCGCTCCGGCCTGAAACGGCAAATCTGCTATCGCTACGCCAACGCTCACCGTGTTCTGCCCGCCTTTATCATCGAACGTGAAACTGAGGATGTGATTCGCAGTGCGGTGCGAGAAACTGCCGTCGGGCCATACCTCGCGCTGGAGGACCGGCAGAGCGAGATGTTGTTGTCGCAACTGCGTCAGATTCATTCAGGCATGCCACCAGGTCAGAGCCAGCCCGTCATCCTGAGTTCGCTGGATATCCGGCGCTTCGTGCGCGGCTTTCTCACCCGCAACGGGATCGATCTTCCTGTTCTGTCCTATCAGGATCTCGCCTCCGATTTCACGGTCCAGCCAGTGGGCTCGCTCAAGCTTACAGGTCCCAAGGAAAAAGCTCCGGCAGGAGACCAACGCAGCCAGCTCGCCACAGCCGGCTAACAGCGCACAGCAGTCGGTCGTGACAATGGACAGCATGAATTCACCTGCGAGAACATCCGCTGCTCGATGGTATGCGTTCCATCCGCCCTCGGGCTTAACTCTCCTCGCCTTGTTCGCGATTCTTGTGGTCGGAGGTTGCACCAGCTCGGATCACCCAGCCATCTCAGTACAAGCGACGCCGCGGCCAGAGTTGCTCGGCGCTAAGGACATCGATCCTGCTATGCGCGAGCGCATTGCGCACGCCCTCCTCCGGGTTACCGACGAGGAGAGTTTGCGCGAGGCTCTGAAGCAAGAACCAGACAATGTCGATGCGGCAATCTCACTTACGCAGACCCTTCTGGCACAGAAACGCGCGGGTGAGGCGCTTAAGGTAGCCGACAAGATCTTGCTTACAGCCCCTGGTGACTTGCGTGCCCTGAACGCAAAGGGGGTGGTCCTCGACGCCGAGGGGCGCCATGATGAGGCCCAAGCGCTATATCGGCAGGCCCTCGCAGCCGCCCCAGGCAATCAGATGTTGCGCAACAATCTTGGCCTATCGCTCGCACTTGCTGGGAAAGCAGACAGCGGGAACTCCAGCCTCCAACAGCTTTCGCACGAACGACGTGCGCTGGCAGAACAGCCGTAGCATACGCTTACGGTACAACCTGACTTGCAAGACGCCCGACAACCTGCTGTCAGCTTTTCGTCAGGAAGGCTGGCTATCAAGCTCCGCTCGGCCTTAGCAGGTTGACACTCAATACAGCTTTCGCAGATAGGAGCGCGAACGTCCATGTACAATCGAATAAATGCCTCACCCAGCTTTCCATGGATGGGCAATTCCGACTCTGATAGAATGACACAGTCTGCTATCGACGGTAGGCAAACAGATCAAGGCCGAAGCTTCGAGGACGTGTTCTCCCATATGCAGATAGCGCCGCGGGAGTCCTACACTGATTCATCCTCGGCGACAGCACGGCCGTACTCACTGAGCACCAGACCACCCATCGTGGAGATCTCAAGGTCCTCATTTCAGGACAAATTGGAAGATTTCTATGGGGATGAAATCGAGCATATCGCCGCCAATCCTCAGCAATACTCGCGTTCGGTGGCATTGAAAGCGGAGCGCGCTGCGGACGTTGCCTATAATCATGGCAGGAAAGAAGGCTCGGACGACGCACGACACTTCAGCTATCAATTGGGAAACAAAAGCGTTGGACTTCTCCGAACGGAAGGTGGAGCTAACATGCGTGATGTGTTCAAAGGGGAAAAGGCACGCGCGCGCTGGCGGGAACAGTTTCCCGGACGGTCTGAAATCACATCGACGGTAGACTTTCGGGTTACGCATCCCCTCGTCGATAACGCGGGCGACATTTTGCTGGAGCATCAGCTTCGGTCAGACGGCGACAAGCCGTTAGTCCTTTCTCATCCCGTGAATCCGGAAGCAAAAGCCCGTGCAGCAGCGCTGGGTTTTGTTGAGATAGGTGACTCGATGATGGTGCTTGACCCTACCCGGCATCCCGACAAGTGGATCAAGAACAGCGACGGTGAATGGCAGCGAACAAACAAACCTCCCCTTTACCTTTCCAAAGCGGAAGAGAGTGAAGGCAGGGATACGGAACGTTCCGAGCGCGCGAGAAATGTCTCGCCGGATTGGGAGGACGATGACTTTATGTAGAGGGTCGTCTCGGCGCGGAGAGAGAGGGTATGATACGCCCCTCTCTCCATGCAGATCTTACTGCCTGCAATTATTGCCTGCGCGCCGGTCGTATCGAGCGGTAGCGGAATCTGACGGCTCAGCTGCAGGCCGCCATGTCCCTTGAGCAAGCGCCTCGTCTAGAGAGCTCGTCCTGACCCTTGCGTTTTGGCTCCATGAACGAGCCGCTCTATGCCCATGCATGCTGAGCTCAGGGACGTTGGCGCCGCTCTTTCAGTTCTAAGATGAACTATGCGTCGTCCGAATTATGGTACGCGCTCAGTGAAGGCCTTACCGGAGGCTTATAGCCGCCTGCTTCTTGTGAGTGATCTTCGTTAGGTCGTCGATAGGTAAGACGGTTGCCAACGATGCCTTTCAGCAAGCGCGCCGCACGATCTTTGTCGGTGACACCGAGCGAAGCGCGCTCGTTGCAGCGGAAAGCAAATTCAGCCAGATAGCGCCGCTTAAGATGCTGCTGGCTGACGTGGTGATACGTTCCGATGATGCCCCGGTCAAGGATTGAGAAGTAACCTTCAACGTATTGGTGTGAGCGACGCCCGAAGTGTGATAAATCGCATAAAGCAGTGCGCAAATTTCGGATTTAGGTCTTCCACATTTATCTTTTTCTTGATGGAGGGTTGTCTCCGGATCCATCAGGCGCATGAAGCAGAACGTTGCGCGATTGCTCGCGAAATTCCGGCGGATGGCCGGCAATGAAGATCCCCAGCAATTGACCGATCGGCGCGCCTTGCACTTCCGGGCCCCTTTCCTGCGAGCAGCGGACGGATTTGCTCGACGAGCGCGTCGGCTACTTTCATGGCCGCCGCCGCCTGCTTGCTCATTCTGCCCCGCGCCTCTTGCACTAAGAAACGCCGATCTACTGTAGGCGCAGAACGCGACCTGCTTGTGACTTAGTTCGCCGCCGGCTTGATGAACGCACGCCCTACTTCATCATCGCTTCGACCTCTGCACGAAATGCCTGGCGCGAGGCGTCGCGTGAATAGAACATGTGGCCGCCCGGATAGACCACGAGTTTGACCCGCGGCGCCGACGCAAAGGGCGGCAACTGATCGAGCGCCAGCTTCGAGCCGAAATAGGGCGTGACAATATCGAACAGGCCGTGCGCGACCAGCACGTTCATCTTCGCGTCCGTGGCAAGGATCTCGCGCAGCTCCGACAGCGACTGCGGAGGGCTGCCGTGGCCGAAATTCCAGGCCCGCGTGACCGCGCGGTTGAGCAGTTCATAGGAGCCGTCCGGCCGCCAGTTGAGCTTGCGCGTCAGGACATCGACGGCGGCACTCGTCAGCGGCGCCGCCAGCGCATCGCCCGAGGGATCGCCGAAGCGGTAGCTATCGGAGTCCGGATAGGGATCGAGGCCGCGCACCGAGGCGTCATAACCGCCGGTCACCTTGCCGCTCTTGCGGTCGAACTCGCGGCGGAATTCGCCGCGGTCAAAGCGCCCGGCGAGCCGTCGGCTTACGGCCTGGTCGATGCCGGTCAAAGCGGCGACCTTGTCGGCGAGACGGTTGGTGGCCTCCTTGTCTGCCTCGCCCTTGACGAGGTCGGCCAAGAATTCGCCACGCGCGTAAGCTTCGACATCGGCGAGATCGGCACGTTTGACCGCCCCCCTGCCCTCGCCCTTGGCTTCGCGGGCCACCGCGACACAGGTTGGCAGCCTCGCGACGTGTTGCAGAAAGCTCGTGCCTGTGAACTCGCGGTAGTCGAACAGTGGCGAGAGCAGGATCAGGCCCTTCACGCCGACGCCCTGCTGCATCTGCAGATTGCGCACAACCTTCGGTCCGCGAATGCCGCCATAGCTTTCGCCCGCGACATATTTCGGCGAGGAGAGCCGCTCGTGCTTCTCGAGCCAGCGGCGGATCACAAGCGCGATTGAACTGGCATCGCCATCGACCGAATAGAACCGCCTGCGCACATCCTCGCCTGTCGCCACGAAACGGCTGTAGCCGGTGCCGACGGGATCGATGAACACGAGGTCGGTGAAATCGAGCCAGGTCTCGGCGTTGGGCCTGACCTCGGGCGAGGCCGACGCCGTGACGGTTTCCGCATCGATCGGCAGCCGCCATGGCCCGGCACTGCCGAACTGCAGCCAAGCAGAGGATGACCCCGGGCCGCCATTGAAGAGGAACGTCACCGGACGCGTGGCGCGATCTGTGCCGTCGAGCTGATAGGAGGTGTAGGCGATGTCGGCTTGCGGCTCGCCCTTGTCGTCGAACATGCGGATCGAGCCCGCAGTCGCGATGAAACGAAGCGTCCGCCCGGGCAGCTCCAGCGTCTGTTTGACGGTGGAATCCGGCGGCAGGCGATGCTGCTCGGCCGCCGATGGGGAACTAGGCGCACTGGCGCCGCGCGCGCCGGGCCCGCCCTTCTGGCCGGCCGGCGTCGTGGCATCGGGGCGCGGCGGCGGATCGTCGGCCCGGGCGCTCCCCATCACGGCGCACGCAAATAGGGCGAGCGCGAGAGGGGTGTGGCGCCGCGCGGTCAAATCGAACAGCATGGAGTTTCTCCGGTCCGGCCGCGCTTTCTGTCAGCGGCCGATTGCGACGGTTTAAGGTTGCGGGACGGTCTAGACTTTTACCTATAGTTGCATTCTGTTGGGTGGTTCTGCCTTATGTTGCACGAGGCGTATCTGCCAAACGGCTCTCCTCAGTTAGCTGAGAGCAGGGAACAACAAACCTACTAAGTCTAGTAGTCGCCTCTATTCCTGAGGGCACGGACCGCCTGTCGGCGGCACCGCCTTGCGCAATGGCACAGAGCCTACCCAAGCACGCTGGCGCCGCCTGTCTCCGGCAAAGGGACCAACCAAAGCTCCGCGCTGGCACGACTGGGCCTATGTCGAGCTGGCCGATCTCGACGGCAGTGAATGCGATGATGAACCTTGCCAGGGAATGGACGCGAGGCTTTCTGATCCGCCGCAACATTGCCGACGGCGACTTGGCTGCATATTTCACTGATGGTGAGCAGCGATTTCGCGCGATCATGAGCGCCGAATTCAGACGATCGTGAGCAGCCC
>NZ_JBEGDB010000233.1:0-12715 GCF_043638955.1 Bradyrhizobium sp. 31Argb
CTGACCCCATGGGGTCAGTCCGCTGACCCCGCAAACCTCTCACAGAGGCGCTCTTACACAAAACTTCTGACACTCCCGCGGAGCGTAACGCGGCGGGCGAGTACCAAAGCCCCCGCGGCGAACTAACGGTGACGGCGCCCCTCGTGTTCGGGCGGATGCATCTCGTGCCTATCATCGCCGAGTTCATGACGCAGTTCGTCGATGTCCGGCTGAACTGCCGGTTCCACGACCGCAATCTCGATCTGCAGGACGAAGGCATCGACGTCGCGGTCCGCGTCGGCCCACTATCGGACAGCCGCTGGCGCGCCCGGCGCGTCTGCACCGTTCAGCGTGTCGTCTGCGCAAGCCCCCACTATCTTGCGCGGCGCGGCGAGCCCCTCACGCTCGCCGATATCAATACGCATGACTGCGTGAGCTTCCATGGTCTTGATCCGCCGGGAAGCTGGTTGTTCCCGACGTCAGAAGGCACCGCCTCAGTGCCGATCCGCTCCCGCATTATGTTCGATACAATCGAATCGGCGATTGATGCCGGCATTGCGGGAATGGGGCTGATCCGCGTCCTCTCCTACCATGTCCGCCCCGCCATCCGCTCAGGCCTCCTGCGAGAGGTGCTGGCTGAGTTCGCGCCGCCGGAGGCGCCGGTACAGATCATCCATCGCCATGACGAGCTGGTGCCGCTGAAGGTGCGCGCCTTCATCGATTTCAGCGTGCCGCGCCTGGAGACACTACTGGCGTTGTAAATTTCATAAGCTCTGCCCCCAGCACGTCTATCCATGGAATATGCTCGTGGTGCCCGCTTTCGAAGCGGTGCGAAGTCCGTTGACTTCTTCAGTTCGACTTCGAGAGCCTTCAGGCGGCCTTCTGCTTTGCGCACCACTTCCGTTATTGGCCCTTCTCAGACTCGCGGGTCCGACCGAATGTCCACTTTGCGCCAGGAGTCGCCCTCCACGCCAAGTCGCACTTTGACCCAAAGCCTCCTCTCGGGGCCGGCTCTGCTCACGTCAGTGCGGACATTGGTCAGGACCTGCGGACCCAGGCGATGGTCGTTTCCGCCGCCGATCGGCACGTACGAGGGTGAATCGATGCCGCTCTCGGACTTTTGCTCATCCCCAGCGCGGTCGCGGCCTGGCCCGATTCAGCAGGTCACGTGAAAAAGGCCGATCTTCTTCGCATGCGAGCTGTTGAACGTGTGAATCGCCTTGGGCGTCGGCTGCAGCAGGACAGTGCAGCCCTTTCTCGCAAAATACGCGTCAGCTTCCGGCGATAGATGCACATTGCCGAACTGGCCCGATCCCAGAATTAGCTGCTCACATCCCTTCTCAAAGACGAACTTCGCTTCGTCCTTCGAGAGGACATGCGAGGTGCCGTAGTACTTCTTCGACAGCTTCTTCTTCCGCCTTGCCACTTCGCCGGACAGACGAATGATCACGTCGTGTTCATAGATCTCTCCGTCAATCGTGATGGTGCCGAATGTGGTGCGTTCAATCTTCATGGACTGACCTCCTCATGATCTCGACACGAGGCCCCGACCCGGCAGACGAGCCTTATTCTACCTGATTGTATCAAGCCGTGCGTGGGTACTTGCGATGTGGCACGCGCGTCCCAGATCGGTCTCTCAGAACCTCAGCGTGAAGCGTCCCTTGACCATGTTGTTGGTGTCGGTCTCGGCGAGCTGGCCGGCATAGAAGATCGAGAGCGAGGTGTTGGCGCTCAACGCCATGTCGAGGCCCGCCTCGATGAGCGCCGCATCGCTGGCGATGGGCACCCCGGAGATGGCGAAGGGCGTCGTGCCGGGGCCGAAGGCGAATAGCGCCTCCGGCGTGATATCGCCGAAGGCGTGCTGCCAGGCGAGCGTGCCCTTGAAGGTCGTGGGGATGGGGCCGAGGAGGAAGGGCACGCTGATGCGGGCACCCAGGGTGGAATAGGTCACGCCCTCGCTGCCGCCGTAGCCGGTCAGCGCGGAGGAGCCGCCGATCTCGGTGAGGCCGCTGAGATCCACGTTGACGTAGGCCAGCCCTGCGAACGGCTCGAGGCTCACGCTGGCGGAGGAGAGCCCATAGCCCACCTCGCCGAACACCTGGCCCGTGCGGGCCGAGGTGTCGGCGGAAAGCGCATTATAGAAGCCGGGGAAGACCACGCTGCGGTCCGCGCTGATGTCCGCCCAGCTATAGGCCCCGCCGAACCGCACCCCCAAGGCCCCGAAGCTCGTTCCGCCATAGAGCGCCACATGGGCATTGTCGCTGGAGAAGGACGAGGAGCGCGCATCCACGCGGTAGTTGGACGACGAGTAGCCGGCGGCGAAGCCGAGGCGCCAGTCGCCTGTCCCGCCGAAGAAGGTGCGGTCATAGCCGACGATGATGCCGGAGACATCGCCGGAGATGGTGGCGGCATTGCCGTTGCCGTCGATCCGGCCCCAGGCGCCGAAGCCCTGGGCCCAGAAGGCGTCAGGCGTGCCCGGCAGCTCGATGACGGCGGCGCCGGACGGGGCTTTGGCGGCATAAGCGACCGGCGCGGCGGCGGGCGTCGCCACCGGCACCCGGGCCCGGTCGAGCACCGCCCGGCGCAGGATCAGGCTCTCGTCCTGGAGAACGGACATGGCCGAGGGATAGACCTCGCCGGAAAGCGCATTGAACACGCCGGGCACGCCGGAGACCGGCAAGGTGACGATAGCGTTGAACAGCGTGTTGCCGATCCCCAGAGCCTGGGCGGCATTGGCCACGGCAAACTCGTTGGCCGTGGTCGCATAGGAAGCGAAGCGCGGGCTGGAGCCGCCACCGCCTCCCCCACCATTGCTTCCGTCGTCATAGACCAGCGTCAGATAGACGTTCTGGGCGTCGTAACTGAGGGTCGGGGTGAGGAAGGCGAAGTCGGAGGACACCGAGCCGAAGGTGCCACTCACTGCCCCGGAGGTAGTGAGGATGGCATAGGTGGTGTTGGGGCCGTAGGCGCCGGGCACGGCGAGCACCTGAACGCCGGCGCCAGTGTTGATGCTCACCGCCCCGGTCGAGGTGATGAGGTTGTGCTGGCCCTGGGGCGTCACATCCACCTGATAGATGGAGCCGGCATTAAAGCTCACGGCGCCGTTCACCGTGAGGGTGCCGGGCGGGTTGCCCGGCGCCACCATGCCACCGCTGCCCACCGACAGAGCGCCGATGGTGCCGCTGCCCTTCAGCAGGCCGCCGGAGAGCACGTTGACCGCTCCGGTTCCCGCCGCCGTCGAGCTGCCCAGAACCAGCGTGCCGGAGGACACCGTGGTGCCGCCGGAATAGCTGTTCGCGCCCGCGAGGACGAGCGTGCCGGCGCCTAACTTCGTGAGGCTGCCGGTGCCCGAAAGCACCTGGGCGATGGTGAAGGTATTCGCTGTATCCGCAATATCGAAGCCGCCGCCATTGGCGCCCAGATTGATGGCGCGGTTCGTGGAGGTGAATGCCGTTCCCGTCACCTGCAGCGTGCCGCCATTCAGCGTTATCCCGCCCGATGGGGCGCCAAGACTTTCGTTGGCAGAGACTGATACGCTGCCCGCTTCGATAAGGGTGCCACCCGAATAAGTATTCGGACCGCTGAGCACCAGCGTTCCGCTGCCGTTCTTTACCAGTGTGCCGCCACCGTCGACGATGCCTGTGAGGGTGAGCTGCGCATCTGTGAGGAATGTGCCGCCACCGCTGCCGAGGGTCACGTTGCGGCTTATGGAAAATGCCTGAGTGTTCTCCAGCGCACCGCCATCGAGGGTGAGCCTCGCGGCGGCACTGCCGATGCTCTCGCTGGCGGCGACGGAGAGCGTGCCACCTCTCACGGTGGCGCTGTTGAAGGCGTTGTTGCCGGAGACGATCCAGGTTCCGCCATCCACCACGAGCGCATTGAAGCCCACATAACTGCCGTCGTATTGGCCGGTGCCCGCGCCCAACAATTCCAGCGTCTTGGGACCGGGACCGGACAGGAGGCCGGCAGACACCGTGCCGTTGATGATGGAGGTCGTGCTGATCTTCAGCGTGACGTCGTAGCCGCTCAGTTCCACATTTCCATTGATGGTGCCGGTATTGATGAGAGCGGATGTGCCGTTGCCTTGCTGGGTTATCGCCATGCCGAGGGGACCCGTCCCCTCTATGGTGCCATGGTTCTCGATGGCGATGGTGCCGGTACCGATGTTGGCGTTTATGCCGGCTCCACCGCGGATGAGGCCGCCGACACCGTTGGTGATCGAGACGCCGCTCCCGTTCACCCGGATGCCGTCGCCCTGAGGCAGCGTCGCGCCATTGAGTGTGGTGCCCAGGCCGCCCTGTCCTCCGGCTCCCCCTTCGATGGAGCCGGAATTGGCGAGGCTGTTGCCTCCGGCCATGAGAACGCCAGTTCCTCCAGCCCCGCCCGCTCCACCAAAGCCACCTCCCGGCGAGGTGCCGCCATCCGCGCCCGTATTGCCGCCATGGCCACCCGCTCCGCCGACAATCTGGCCGGCATTCATCAGCGTCGCATTTGCCGAGCCTTCCGGCGCTCCCAGCGTAACGCCCGCGCCGCCGGCGCCGCCGTTCCCCCCGTTGCCGCCGCGCGATAGGCCTGAATTGCCGCCCATGGCTCCGGCTCCGCCCGCGCCTCCCGTAATGGTGCTCGAGTTGAGCAGAATATTGTTGGCATCGACCACGATGCCGTTGCCGCCGGCTCCGCCGTTCCCGCCCCTTGATCCTGTTGAGCCAGCGTTCACTCCGCCTCCGCCCGCGCCGCCGGCGCCACCGGTGACAGACATGCCGTTGGTGAGGGTAATTCCGGTGTCGAGCCGCATGCCGACGCCGCCACCCCCACCATTGCCGCCCGCGCCCGGAAGGGCACCCGTGCCTCCCATTCCGCCGGCACCGCCGGCGCCGCCATTCATCACAGCCTGATTGGTGATGCTGGAGGGGATCGCCTCCGAGAGAATGCCTCCCGTCCCGCCCATCCCGCCGGCACCGCCAGCGCCTCCGACGGGGAATCCACTCGAACCGCCCGAGCCCGCGCCGCCGGCGCCCCCGGCATAGCTGTCGGTCCCGCTGATAATGCCGGCGCTATCTATGATGACGGTTGGCGTCCCACCGGCTCCGCCACCCGGCGTGCCTGGCGCTCCGACGAAGTCATCCGCCGATACGGGACCTCCAAGGACGATGAAGAGCGGTAATGCCACACCGCAGGACAGGGCTGATCGCTGTAACACGCACGCGCGGAAGCTACCGACCCCAACCCGCCCCAGCCCAAACGCATTCATCACCAATTCCCTTGTGTCGATCGACGCAGAGAATCCTTTCTAGCGGCAAGCAAGGGGGCATCATTGATCGAGCGTCCCAACGCCTGGGCGCTTCACTCACCGTGACCCAGTTGGGAGATCCACCCCAGCAGTTCCGTCCTCCGCATGCCGGCCCAACTGAGGTCGAGGCTCGCAAAATGGCGCCTCGCAGGGTCGGCCGCATCGCGCACGTCGCCGGGTGTCAGGCCAAAGCTGCGTTGGAAGGCGCGCACGAAGGCGGCATCGCTGGAGAAGCCGCATTCGACGGCCACATCGATGATGCGGCGCTGGCGCAGACCCGGCGAGGAGAGCAGCGAAAAGGCATGCAGCAGCCGCCGCCGCTGGATGAGCCTGACCAGCCCGCCCTTAGCCTCGAGCGCGCGATAGAGGGCCGAGCGCGAAACGTTGAACCGCGCACAGATCGTGGCGACATCGAGAGCGCCATCATCGATATGATGCTCCACATGCGAGAGCACCTCCTGCAGGATCTTCGCGTTGCGCGGATGCCGCGTTTCGTCCGCGAACTGGGCGCGGGCGCCGAATGCCTGCGCTATGAGCGGCATTGCGGCTCGAACCTCGGCCGCGCCCTCTTCGAGCGTCATGAACCGGGCCCGTCGCCAGAGCGAGAGCAAAAGCCCGCCGACAAGTCTGGCCTGCGGCGAGCCCGCCGGAAGGATGGTTCCGCCGGCGGCGTCGGGCTCGCTCAACATGGGCGCCAAAAGGCGTCGCGGCACGATCAAGACCAGCGAATGAGCGAAGCCGCCATTCGCAGGAGCCGTCGTCCAGTAGCGGCCGACATGCGTCATGTCGATGAGGCCGACGTCTCCCGGACGGACGGTGAAGCCGCGCCTTTCCGTTTCCGCGTGGGTCTGGCCTTGGAGATGGAATTGCAGTTGGTAATGATCGGCGCTGCCGCGCCTCACATGTCCTGGCGTCCGGTCATACAAGAGAGAGCTGACGCGCCCATCGACCAGAAGAGCCTGACCAAGGTGGGCCGTTGCTGTGAGGTTGCCGAACTCCTCCGCCGCGCCCAGCAGAAAGAGGTCCGTCAGTTCTGCCGTCAGATCGCGCATGGCGGAAAAGCCGAGGGCCGAACGATCGAGGCGTGAAGCGGAAATGATGATCCCGTCTGGCCGCGCTTCAGCGGCGCCCCGTGGCACGTTCCTGTTCCTCATGTCAAATCTCTACATGGTGTCGTCCGTTCTAAATCTGCGGAGCGATCGGCGCCAGAGGCCTAATCCGCCAGCTTCCATTTCCTTGCGCACCTTCGGGTCCGTGGGGCTAGGAGCCCCCTTCCATTTACAGCGCGTCGAACTGGCCGGTGAGGGTGACGCGCGGGCCATGCGTGTAGTGGTCAGGTGTGAGACTGTTGCGGGACGCACCGGATTCGTTGCGGAGAGCCTCGGCTGTCTTGTGGGCACGTTCGATTTCGGCGACGCAAGCCGACGCTGGTGGCAACCTGCCGAAAGTGCATAGCGCGTGCAGGGCGCTTCGAGCAAATTCCAAACAGGAGACCATCAAAGCACATGAAGGGCAGCAGTCGGCCCGACCTCTCAATGTGTGGGCGTTCTTCCAAGAGCGCCCGCGGACAAGAAATCAAACGCACACGAATCGTCTGCGTTTGAGAGGGATAAGCTCAGCGAGCAGGAAAGGCTAAAGGCGCGAAAATGACGGCCTCTTCCAGGCCAGCCCAACCATTCGAACGAAGGGAGAGCCCTATGAAACGTCTATCGTTGGTCATCGGCATGCTGGCCGCGCTCGCGGCTCCCAGTGCATCGGCTCAACCGATTAATCTGACCGGCATCTATACGTGCGTTGACAAGTGTCGGGGAAGTCTGCCTGCCCATGTCACGCAGAACGGATATGACTTCAATCTCTTGACCGAGGCAGGCGTGCCTGCGCGCGCGTGGCCGGACTGGTTTTCGCCGACGAGCCGGATCTGGATCGATGCCTTCAACGAAGGTGCGGTTTACTCCCCGGATGGCATGCTCATTCAGTTTGACAATGGGACCATCTGGCATCGAGGCTTGCCGCTGCCTCGGCGAAGGTGATCTGTACTAATAGCTGCGCCGCCAGTCGTCATGGTCAGGACACAGCTTCTCGCCGGTTCATGTCGGGATAGCGCGCGCTCGGCATATCGGCACGCTCTATCACCGCGACACCTCGTCGCCGCCGCGCCTCCTGAAGCGTTTGCGCAGCGAGGGCGACCTCGATCCCGCCTCTTGCCCTAACAGACATCGCTTTGCAGCGTCCACCCTTCGCCCGGTCCACTGTGTTAAATTGCGTGAGAAGTTCGGCGATCGGGGCTTCCGTCGACAGATGCGCCTTCGCAGGCCTCTCCAATGTGCTATTCTGATCGCAGAGGCCATAGGTATACCATGACGGGTATTGCAGAGTGGCTAGCATCGATCGGCTTGGGAGAGTACGCCCAGCGTTTCGCCGAGAACGCCATCGACCTCTCGGTCGTCGGCGATCTCACGGAGCAGGACCTCAAGGACCTCGGCGTCCTGCTTGGGCACCGGCGCAAGATTCTGCGCGCGATTGCAGAACTTAAGAGTGAAATCCCTGTATCGGCCCGAACGGGCGCCAAACCAGCGCCGCGGGACAGCGCCGAGCGGCGCCAACTCACGGTCATGTTTTGCGATCTGGTGGATTCGTCGGCACTTTCGGCCCGACTAGATCCGGAAGACTTGCGCTCGGTCATCAGCGCCTATCACGACTGCATCGCGGAGGTTATCTCCCGGAATGAGGGCGTCATCGCGCGATACATGGGGGATGGCGTGCTTGCCTATTTCGGCTATCCCCAGGCGCACGAGGACGATGCCGAGCAGGCGACACGCGCGGGGCTGGCACTGGTCGATGCCGTGGCCAACCTCCAGACAGACATCGGCACCAAGCTACAGGTCCGCATTGGTATCGCCACCGGCATGGTCGTCGTGGGCGATCTGACCGGTGAAGGTGCCGCCAGGGAGCAGGCGGTCATTGGTGAGACACCGAACCTGGCTGCTCGCCTGCAGCAGTTCGCCGAACCCGGTATGGTGCTGATTTCCGAGAGTACGCACCAGCTCACCGCCGGATATTTCGAATACCGCGATCTCGGCTCGATCGCGCTCAAGGGATGGGCGGAGCCAGTACCTGCCTGGCAGGTGCTCGGGATAAGCCGAGTGGAAAGCCGCTTCGAGGCGCAGCGCAAGACTCGATTGACACCGCTGATCGGGCGTGACGAGGAGATCGAGCTGCTGTTGCGGCGCTGGCAGCATGCCGCGTCAGGCGAAGGCTGCGTGGTGGTTCTAACTGGAGAGCCAGGTATCGGTAAGTCGCACATTGCGCTGGCGCTTCAAGAGCGACTCCGGACCGAACCACACATTACGGTACGCCATTTCTGCTCGGCGCACCACACCAACAGTGCGCTGTATCCATTCATCGCCAATCTCGAACGTGCTGCCCGGTTCGAGCGAGGCGAGACGCCGACGGAGAAGTTTGCCAAGCTTGAAGCTCTACTCTTGCGGTCTGGTGCTGA
Organism: Bradyrhizobium sp. 31Argb; assembly: GCF_043638955.1. Lineage (NCBI taxonomy): Bacteria > Pseudomonadati > Pseudomonadota > Alphaproteobacteria > Hyphomicrobiales > Nitrobacteraceae > Bradyrhizobium > Bradyrhizobium sp. 31Argb. The sequence continues at coordinate 8,769 of NZ_JBEGDB010000233.1, forward strand.
AGCAGACCGTGTGGTGCCGGCTCTGGCCAACCTTCTGTCGCTGCCGCTCAGCGAGCGCTACCGCCTGCCCGAGCTGAGTCCGCAGAAGCGCAAGGAGATGACGCTGGCGGCGTTCCTGGCTCAGCTCGACGCATTGGCGGCGCGGCAGCCAGTGTTTGTCATCTTTGAGGATGCCCATTGGGCGGACCCGACTTCGCTGGAGCTGCTCGCGGTTACACTGGAAAGGATGCCGCGACTTCGCGTGCTGCTGCTGATCACCGCCAGACCAGAGTTCACGCCGCCCTGGCCTGGTCATGCACATGTGACGACGGTCCCGCTCACACGGCTGAGCCGGCGCAGCGGGGCGGCATTGGTCAAGCGCATCACAGCCGGCAAGACGCTCCCGGAGGAGGTCATGGACCAAATCCTCTCCCGTACCGATGGCGTGCCCCTGTTCGTCGAGGAACTGACCAAGGCCGTGCTCGAAACCGGGCTGTTGCAGGAGCGGGACGACCATTACATGCTCAGCCGTCCGCTACCCTCGATGGCGATTCCAACGACATTGAACGCATCCCTGATGGCCAGACTAGACCGATTGGCCCCGGTAAAGGACGTGGCCCAGATCGGCGCAGTTGTGGGGCGCGAGTTCTCTTACGAACTGCTGAGGGCCGTTACCGGGTTGCCGAGGCAGAGGCTTGAGGAGGCGCTTGCCCAGTTGGTTCGGGCGGAGTTGATATTCTGCCGGGGCGAGATACCTCGCGCGGTCTACACCTTCAAGCATGCGCTTGTGCGGGACGCTGCCGAAGCCGGACTTCTGAAGAGCCGACGCGCAGCGCTGCATGCCACCATCGCAGACGTCTTCGAGCAACGGTTCCCGGAAATTGTGGAGACTCAACCCGAGACTCTCGCACTCCACCTGACGGAGGCGGGACTGTTCGAAAAGGCAGGAGCATATTGGCTCCAGGCAGGCAAGAAGGCGGCCATGCGCTCCGCCAACCTCGAAGCCATCGCACACTTGCGGAAAGGCATCGAGATCTTGGCCCATTCGGCCGACGGCGCACAGAAGGACAGACGCGAGCTTGATTTCCAATTCGCGCTGGGACCATGCCTAATCGCGACCGAGGGGCCGGCCTCGCCACATGCGGTGGCGACCTTCACTCGTGCGCGCGAGCTATGCCAGCGCCTCGGAGATCCCCCCGAGGAACTACAAATCATGTTTTGGTTGACCACCGCGAGCGTCATGCGTGGTGAGTTGCCGGTCGCCGAGGAAATGATCTCGGCGCTGCTCGATCTCGCGCAGGCGCGCGGCGATCGACCAACATTGCTCAACGCGATGCGTGGGCAAGGGATGATTCGTCTTTTCATGGGACATCTTGCAGGCGCCCACGACGTGATCGAACGAGCCTTCGAAGCGTTCGAGGCGAGCAGCGAGCAGGACAGATTGGCGGCGCGTGCCGCCGGCCAGGATGCGGGCGTGGCCGACCTTGCCTTGATGTCATGGGCGCTCTGGCTGCTGGGCCGCGCTGATACGGCACTCGCACGCCTAAATGCCGCCATTCGGCGTGCCGACGCCATCAGTCATCCGCATTCGCAGGCCTATGGATGTTATTATGCGTCCATTCTCTACGCTCTTCGGGGCGAGTTCCTGACTGCACACCGCTATGCCGAACGCTGTCTCGCCTTGTCGGAGGAACACGGCTTCCGGCAATGGCGAGGATTGGCGCGCGCCGTCCGGGGGATAAGCGCCACCTTTCTTGATCCTTCGTCCGCCGCGCTCGCGGAAATCCGGACTGCGATGAAGGAACATCACAGCGCAGGCTATCAGCTCGGCATCACAGCACTCTACGTGCTCCTCTGTCCGGTCTTGTTATCGAGCCAACAATGCGAAGCTACGCTGGAGCTTATCGAACAGGGCCTCGCTACAACCAGCCGTAATAGCGAACGGATATTTGAGGCCGAACTGTATCGACTGAAAGCGCGCGTGTTGCTCTTCGATGGCGTACCGGAAGCCGGCACCGAGGCGCAATCAATGCTCGATCACGCATTGACAATTGCCAGAAGCCAGCACGCCAAGGCCCTTGAACTTCGAGTTGCCGTAGACCTTGCCGCCTTGTGGTTCGATCAGGGCAGGCGCGAGAAAGCGCTCGAGCTGCTCGCGCCCATCTACGCCTGGTTCACCGAGGGCCTTGATACGCAGGATCTAAAACAAGCCAAGGCGTTGCTCGACCGGCTGCGGTAATTTCGCTTGGACGACCGATATCGTGGCCTGGCTCAGAAAGTCGACCGTAAAGCTACTTTACCTTGGCGTTAAGCCGCTCGCTTCTGACATTCATGATACGCATCTAGCACCTCCCCCCATCCCTGCGGGTCGTTCTTCTTCGGATCCTCATTTATGAAATGTGGCCCGGCATGCCCCGGAAGTCCTTTGTGTTTGTTGTATGCTTTGATTGCTTGTTCCGTAGCAACCTTCCCCAACTTTCGCCCCATATCCAGGTTGCTGTGATTCCATTTGAAACTGATGTGCCCCGGCACCCGAATCTCGACGACGGTGCCTTCCCACTTCTTGTCCCCGGGTTTTGGTGGGTCGTACCGCACATGGTATTTGAACAGCCTGACGTCATCTTCGCCAACGGTCGCAGCGAACAATTGGCAGAGATTTGCCAGCGCATCGTGAAGGTTTTGCGGCTTGCGGACTTGCTTGGCATCGACGATCCTGCTCACCCATATTTCGTGTAGCGGATCGTCTGGCTTATGGTGCTCCTCGAGCAAGCTCTCGAAGTTGACCGTGTCGACCAGGGCTCCTTCGCAGTATGTAACTCCGTCGATCCGTACGGTTTCTTCGACGAAGGGAAGGGCTGAACACGCACATAGGCTGGATGCGCTGATGGGCCCCTTGTACTCTTTCTCGTCGGCTTTCTGGGTCATTGGACGGTTGGAAAACAACGCAAGCTTATGTGCGTCAAGATTCCAGGCGTTGTGAAATATGCATGGCGTTCCAGGTTTTTTCAGCGCCTCGAAATTTATGCTCTTCATAAACTGGCTGTGCGGATAGTTGATCCTGGAGAGGCCAGTGACGTGGGACAGATACATCATGGACGTGAGATAACGAACGAAAGGATTAGGTGCCAGCACCTGATTAAGAATCCATCCGTTTACGTCTCCCCTGTCCAGGTTCGCGAACCTCTTCCCGCCGTCTGTGTCAGGCTGTTGAGCGAACCAGAGCGACATGGACTCCCTGTAGGCATTCATGATGCTGGATGGGCTCCATATATCCTTATAGGTATTGGGATCTGTGACGAAGTTGGTCACAGCCTTGCCAACGCTCTCCCAATCCGGACCGAACACGGTGTTTATGGGAAAGCGCCTATAGCCTTCATCGTCTCGAAACACGCCATTCTTGAAGAACTGATAGGTCTTTTCCGCCCTATCTTTATTTGCAACGTGATCAAACTGATTGTAGACGATCCCAACCCAAGCGCCGATGCAGGACAATGCCCACACATCAAAGGTTATATCTGCGTCGGCAAGAGCTTCCAGAACCCCAATGTGCAGGCCTGCTGCCGGACCGCCACCGCCGAGCGCTATCGCTCTCTTCACCATTGGTTCCTCCATCTAATCTGTCGTGTGGCTCATTCTCCGATCGAATTTCTGAATTGCGTAGAGATGACGAGATCAGTCGTTCTTGGACAGGCTCATAGATCCAGAATTGCGAAACACCCAGAATTGCGAAACACGTGTGTGCGACGGAGCGGTGGACGTCGATGTTCGACGCTTTCTCGAACATGCTGATCGCACTGGCGCCCGTCGGACAAGAGCCGGCGTTAACGTATCGCGGTCTGGCCCATCCATCTGTGAACCGGTTCACGCAAGATATTTATCGCTGACGATAGTACGTGAGCGTCACGAGAGGATCGCCGTGCCCGGCCTTGACTTGCGCGGAATGCTTTGGATTGCCCGATCGGGGTGAT
>NZ_JBEGDB010000234.1:0-12586 GCF_043638955.1 Bradyrhizobium sp. 31Argb
GCTCCACCCGCGCCACTTGGCGTACAAAACCCTGAGACTCTAACCGCTGCTGGATGAAAGTTCAGTGGCAGGTCACATAGGCCAACTTGGCACGGTGCGCAGTTGTGAGCCGCTCATCAGCGACGTTCAAGCTGATCAGCACGACCCAGTCCCCTTCCGGTCGAACAAAGGGCGATCAGGCCGAGCCGACTGTCCTCACACAGATGACATTTCTAATGAGCAGAACCTGCGACTTGTCTATCGGGCGCCGACACATGTTGATTAGCCTAATCAATTATTTAGCAAGTGTTTGCGCTGAGGCACGAGGGATCTCGTCTGCGCGCCGCGGCCTGACAGTCTCTTGCTGCGGAGACCAACCATCATGCTCTCCGCCGATTACGTTATTGAGGTAATGTGCACGCGCAGGGAGCTATGACGGATTTTGGGTGACGCCGTCCGATCAGGCGGCGCGGACTTCAGCGGTCGGAATGACTTCGATTCCGTCCGCAAACTTTACCCCGGATATCAGCTTCGGCAACTGATTTGTGCCCTTCAACCGTCGCCAGGTTTTCGATGCGGCGCCGACGAGCTTGAAGACCATCAACTTTCATTGGTAGTCTCGTTCACGGCGTATCGCTCCTTTGGAGGTTGCTGGCAGGCTTCATCACCCGCCTCGATACGCCGCCTTTCTCAGGTCGTCATCACCCAGTTTCCGTCATAGCTCCCTCACTAGAAGAGTTCGCCTGCGACGGTTGGATGAATGCCGCGTCCACCGCGCTGGAGCAGTGCGACGCCAAGCTCAGCTTCAAGGGCAGTCATTTGCTGACTGAGGGCGGGCTGCGCCACGTGCAGCATGCCTGCCGCCCTCGTAAAGCTACCGCCATCCACGATGCCCAAGAAATAGCGGAGATGACGAAGTTGCAGGAAGTTAGGTGACATCAGTCGCGTTCGATTTCGCTCGATCGATTCAGGTCTGATCAAGATATCCGGACTTGCCCATCAGCCCGGATATCGTGACGGGACCGAACGACCGATAAAGATCAGGCAATATTTCGGATGATACCATTGAGTGCGTCGTGAATCGCCTTGATGATGGTGGAGTTCAAGTTCAACAGCGTCGTGTGCTTGCTCATTGAGTCCTGAAGCCGAAGCTGATCCATAACGTTGTCTGGGTTCATGGTTGCCGTAGTTGCTCTCACATTGCGATCCGATTGGGCAACGGATTGCCCAATAGAGTTGGTTATGCTGCCGAAATCCATTTCGCCTCTCATTACTCAGCGGACTATTCGCGGTGATGCCGCATCCATGTAGCATCAACGACTTCTGTCGCGCAATCTATTGCCTCGAGCAGCGCCTGCAGTGCTTCGAATTGCCGCGTTGTGACGCCTCTATCAATGTCACGTTTCAGAGCCTGCCTCCAGTTCTGGAGGTCTCCATTGATGATAGCTCTGCCGGAGCCATCAACGTCATTTAGCAGCTGCTTCTCCAGCTCAAGCACGACGGAATTTTCCTTCACCGTTGATCATCCTCGGTTAACCATTCTGGGTTGCCTCGATAGAGCATGCGAAGGTTCGATTCTCCGACGCGCACGATAAGTCCGTCGTGGTCGATGGCTGCAATCTTGCCGATGTGATCGATGCTGTCGCCCAGCTTCAACTGGGCCCCGTTCTCAATCACGACGAAAGGTGTGCGGCCCAGATGCACCCCTCGCACCGCGGGCAATACCATTAGCTCGCACCGCGACTCGAGCCGGATATAGGGCTTGAATCTTTCCTCGAACCGAGCGGCAACGTCCTTCCACTCATCGTATGTTGTCGAGGCCAGCGCTCCAGACACGGATACGACATCGGGCCTTGCGGTGATGCGGATGGACCGGCGGAGTTCAGCGGAAGCCGCCGCCAGCAGAAAGGTGCGTGCGCGATCCGGCGTTGCCACTTCATCATTGGTCTTGTACACGCCCGGGACGTCCTGCTGGAGACGACGAAGGGCCGCTTCTACTTTGGCATCGCTCCGACCGTACCCTATCACTGTGAGTTCGCCTGCACCTTCTACGCGAACGCGACCGTCGATATCAAAAGCGTGTAAGATCGTAGCTGCGAGGTCGACGAGCCTTGCGTCAGATAATTTGGCTGTAGCCGGTCGCCTTGCTGTGAGGTCAGCCGTAAGCCTGGGGTCTTGCCAGCCAGACTGGCTCTTGTTGGTATTCTCTCCAGGCTGCAGGTCGATCGCCAGCCTACCGGCAGTCGACGGGATGTTGACGTCGGGTGCAAAGTCCAATCCATGAGGATCGGCCGTCTGCGGTTCGATCGGCTGAGTGCCCGGAGCGGTAGAAAAAGCCCGGGAGTGAAGCCGCTCGATACCAGCCCAGGCGCCACATATTATCATCAGGAGGCCACAAACCACTGCTCCCAGCCGCAATCGCCACGGCATCCAGCCCACCGTGAGACGTGTTCGCCGGCTGCCCAAAGCCAATGACTCTGTCGCATCTGAAGGGGGCCTGCTTGCATCCAACCCCTGGCGCTCGAGTACGGTATCCTCCTCGGGAAAGCCGAGCCCGGCGGGGCCCAGGCTGAAGATTGTGCGGCCAACACGGACCGGGGTGAACGGATCAAGGATAGTCGGATTGTTTGTAGTGCACACCCTACCGTTGATAAGCACGCCCGGTGCGAACGCAGTGATCTGGATTCTATCCGACTCGATAGCAATACGAATATGCGAACCGACGAGTTCCGGATCGCCGAAGGTGAGGTCATCCGTATTGTGGCTACCGATGAGCCACGTTCCCTCGCCCAGCCATGTCTCCGCGCCCAGGTTTGGCCCGGACAGCACGCGCAAAATGAGCTTGGCCTGTTCACCGGTCAGAACATTCTTTTCCATTGGCATGTTTGTCACTGCAGCGCAATTCGCGCCAAGGGCTGGACGGAGATGTCAGGAGTAAGCTCCTGATAGGAGAGCACCGGGAGCTCGTACAAATCGACCTCGACAAGCTTGCGGACGTATCGACGGATATCGACCGAGGTGAGTAGCACGGGCTTGTACGGCATTGATTCAAGGATGCCGCCGGCATCTTTTATCCTGCCAACGATCTGTTGCGTGGTCGGCGGATCGAGAGCGAGATAGCTTCCGGCAGACGTCTGCCGAATTGACTTGCGCACTGTGTCTTCCACATCGGCCGTCAAAATGTAGGCCGGCAACAGATTCGTACCGGCACAATGCTGAAAGCAGATCTGCCTCTTGAGCGCGCCACGCACATGCTCGGTTAGCAGGACTGTATCCTTCTCGTTTTGTCCCCATTGGACCAATGTGCTGAGGATAGCGCGCATGTTTCGCAGCGAAACCTGCTCTGAAACGAGCCGTTTGAGCACCTCCGCGATCTTTTGCAGAGGGACCAGGCGCAACGCCTCCTTCACGAGTTCCGGAAAGGATACCTCCGCCTGTTTCAAAAGCGCTTTCGTTTCCTGGATACCGATGAACTCATCGGCGTGCCGACGCACGATTTGACCAACATGGCAGGAAAGAATCTGGGCTGCTTCCAAATACGGGATGCCCGCAGCTTGCAGCGACTCGCGATGTGCGACATCAACCCAGACGGTTTCGATTTGAGGCAAGAAGGAGGAGTCTTTCATGACATATGGAATGTCCACCATTTCGAGGCCCTCGGGAGTATCACGCGCCAGGATGTGTTGAGGCAGCAAGCGTCCCGAACCGTATGGAACTTCATCTAACCTGATAATATATTCGCCCTTGTTACAATCATCGTTTATTCGGACATTGATCACTGGAACCGGAACGCCAAGATCGACCATCAGCGCCTGCCGCGTGGCCACCAACGCTTTATCAAGCACGTCCGGCTGGATCATCGTCTGGATATCGCGGTCAATGTCGATCATCAGCGGTACAGTAAGCATGATGCCACTGCTGCCTGCCTTGTTTGCCTCAGAGGCCTCAGCCGGACTCGTCGACAGCGCTCCCCCACTGAGTGGCTGGCCATGCGAGTCAGTGCGCAATAGTTGGCCACGACGCTGCAGCAGCCAGCCGGCCCCACCCACCGCTGCTGCCAAAACGATAAAAATCACTGTCGGAAAGCCGGGCACAAGGGAGAACAGGACGAGCATGAATGCTCCAACCATGAGTGCACGTGGTTGCGCACTCAGTTCATTGCCGATTGCATTGCCGAGGTCTGCGCTGTTGTCTTCGGCACTCACTCTCGTGACGATGAATCCTGCCGTGATCGAGGTGAACAGCGCCGGAATCTGACCGACGAGACCATCGCCAATCGTCAGGGTCGTATAGACTTCAAGCGCCTCCGAGAATCCCATTCCCCTTTGGAGTGAACCAATCGTGATCCCGCCAATGATGTTCACGATAATGCTGATCAGGCCTGCGATCGCGTCCCCTTTGAGGAACTTCATGGCGCCGTCCATAGCACCGTACAACTGACTTTCGCGCTCGATGGCAACACGGCGCCTGCGAGCCTCTCGCATGTCGATGCTGCCTGCCCGCAAGTCGCCATCGACGCTCATCTGCTTTCCCGGCATGGAATCCAGAGAAAAGCGTGCAGCGACCTCGGCAACGCGCTCCGATCCTTTGGTGATGACGACAAATTGTACAATTGTCATGATCAAGAAGGTGACCGCGCCTACCACGAGATTACCAGCTACGACAAAGTTACCGAAGGTCTTGATGATCTGGCCAGCATCCGCATGAAGCAGGATGGTGCGAGTTGCCGCAATACCGAGCGCCAGCCGAAACAGCGTTGCCAGCAAAAGCACCGATGGAAATGAGACGAATGCGAGTGGAGATTTGATGTAGACCGCCACCATCAGCAGGAGCGCTGCAATTCCCAGATTGACCGCTTGCAGCACATCCATAAGCACTGACGGAAGCGGAATAATCATCATGAACACGATCGTGATCAGCAACGTCACCAGAACAATGTCGTTGCGGCCGGTCGCGATGGTCAGGAGTTTGTCGAGTGACTTCATGTGATCAACCTAGCGCGACTTGGCCCGTAAAATGCCAGCCCATAGCCAGAGGCGCGACACGCCGCTGACGATGGCTCGCTCCGGCCCTGAGACAGACTGCCGGCCCGCCTTCATTAAACTCTCCAGAGTAGCAAATATGAACCGTCCCCGCCGATTAGGCGTCCAAAGCCAACTCGCCCGGGCCGCAACAATGACTCTCATGTTTTCTCGATAGTTGCGGAGGCCCGCAGTGTTTCGCCTAGCCGATAGGCACATTCGATTGTCTTACACCCGAGAGTTCGTCATGCAACATTCGCGGCGATCCGTGCACAGCTGATAGCCTCGATGAATTCGGATTTGAGGCCAGCGGACGATAGGTCGCGCGCATCGCCATCAGAGCAACCGCACGATCTGCATCGACGTAGACCGCAGGATCCGATGAACCATGGATGAGATCGACCACTGGCCCGCCATATTCAAAGTCGCATCGACGCTCTCCTGATCTCCTCCCTTAGCCTTCGCATCCCTGAAAATCTTCGAGCTCCAAGGCCGCCCCGGCTCGCGACGTGCTCACAGCAGCCCTGTTTTCGCAAACCTCCTTGGAGCTCCTCATCGAGACATCGCGCAGGGCGCGCGCCAGATGTTCGCACTTATCTAATTGCTTGCCTGCTTGACGTACGATGTTGCACGCCTCGTCACGTGCCTGCCGGGCCTGATCGGCTTCCGCGACTGCCTTCTCAATGTCCTTTTCGAGCAGCTGATCGTGATCGTGCAGAGAGGTCATCTTTGCCTTCAGACCGACAAGAGCGCCGAGAGCGACGGCTTCTCCGATCACGGAATCGTACAGGGCAGCTTCAAGCCGAAGACGCTTTTGCCGCCAGGTGCGGTGATTTTTGGCGGCGGTCTCCACAGCAGCGGCAGCGCTCTCAAGGGCCAGTTGCCGAGCCCGGAGAATATCTTGCTGGCGATGATGTCGCAATTTCCGCAGCTCCAGGAGACGCGGCACGGCGTCCGAGATCATCCCACGCATGCTTCAAGCTCCTGGAGCGTGGATTCGAAGTCCATCTGCTCACTTGTCGATTGACGCAGGAAACTCTGCATTTCGGCCCTTCTGGCGATCGCCTCATCCGCGAGGGCGTCGGTCCCGTTCTTGTATTCACCCACGCGAATCAAGAGTTCGACCTCTTGGTATTTCGTCATCAGCTCCCGGAGTCGTCGCGCCATGCTTTCATGCTGCGGAGCTACGATCATGCTCATGACGCGGCTGACGCTCGCAAGGATGTCGATGGCAGGATAGTGGTTCGACATAGCCAGGGCACGCGAGAGCACAATGTGGCCATCAAGGATCGAACGCGTTTCGTCGGCGACGGGTTCAGTCATGTCATCTCCCTCGACAAGCACGGTGTAGAAGGCCGTGATCGACCCACGCGCATTGTTGCCCGCACGTTCCAAAAGTTGCGGCAGGGTCGCGAACACTGATGGCGGGAAACCATGCCGGGTAGGTGGCTCACCCGCTGCAAGGCCGACTTCCCTGTGCGCCCGCGCAAAACGCGTTAGCGAATCCATGAGAAGCAGCACGCGTTTTCCTTGATCGCGAAACCATTCGGCTATCGCCGTGGCCACATAGGCCGCCTTGGCGCGCTCCATAGCGGGTCGGTCGGACGTCGCAACAACAAAGACCGCTTTGGTTCGTGATCCCGAGCCGAGGCGCGTGATGAATTCTTGCACCTCCCGTCCGCGCTCGCCGATAAGTGCTATCACCGCGACGTCAACCTGAGCGCCCCGTATGAGCATCGACAGCAGTGTACTTTTGCCCGCGCCTGCAGCGGCAAAGATACCGACGCGCTGCCCCTCCCCGCACGTGAGTAGCGCATCGATTGCCCGTACACCGACCGGAAGAATCTGATCTATGCTACGCCGGGTTAGCGGATCCGGTGCGCTGCCATGAACCGGCACGTGGGCCTCTGCGATCATGGGCCCATGAGTGGTTGCGTCAAGCGGGCGGCCAAGCCCATCAAGTACCCGACCGAGCAGGCTCCAGCCGGCCGGCGCCAGCAGGGCCTTTCTCGTCGGAATCACCTCCGTGAGGGTAGAAAGTCCCCGCATTTCCCCTAGTGGCGTCAGAACGGCAATATCGCGCTGGACTCCTACGACCTCGGCGATCAGTTCACGGTTACTTTTGGGATCGCGGAGTTCGCACAAATCCCCGATACGCACGCCAGGAGCCGTCGCACGGATGATTGTTCCAACGACTTGAAGGACACGACCACGGAAATTCATCGTCGGCGTTTGCTCAACCGCCCTGCTCGCGAGCCGGAAGAACCGATCAATGCTTTCATGCGAACAACCAACGGGAGCTACCGCCGTTGACGGCTCGGCTGGCTCCGACATCATTTTGAGGCCTCCAGGCTTTTGCGAACGCCGCTTTCGAGCAACGTTAGCTGGCTTTCGATCGTCGCGTCGATCAGCCCGGCATCGGTCTCGAGAATACACCCGGCATCATTGATCCGCGGGTCAGAAATAACTTCGACGACTGCGCGCGAGGTGACCGCCGGGGCTATCTCGTCTACCCGTCCGCGAACCGTCTCGACAAGCGACGGTGCCACTCGCAGCCGAACGACAGGGCTGTGGCCCACGACGCTCAAGCCTCGCAGCGCGATCTGCAGTGCGGCCTCGTCTGGCGCTGTCGTGTCGATGATCCGGCGCGCGATCTGCAGGCCGAGGTCCACGATCCTTTCCTTGTTTTGCTCCATGATCCGGAGCGACTCTACGGCGATCGCGGCCAAGCGCTGTTGAATTGTCACTTGCGCTTCCTTTAGCCCGGCTTCTCTGGCGGCCGCTTCAATCCTGCTTGCGGACGCCCGCGCTTCATCAACAAGCGCCTCTGCATCGCGCCGCGCCTGGGTCAGGAGTTGCTCGGCCTGGAGCAGCGCCTGCGTACTTACCGCCGGCAAGACTTGCCCTGGCCCGAGAACACTGATCGTCTCCGACGTCAATCGAACCAGTGCGACCATAGGGCCATCCTTTTGCGGACCAACCGCCGCATCGCATGAAAGGCGTCCTCTCCAGCACTGTCGTTGCGACAGGCGTTTGCCGCCACCATCCAGATCGATGCAGGGCTGCGCAATCTCAGTCGTACCTGCAGTGCGTCCGGGATGCAGCCCATCGCGAGGCCGAACATTGCCGCTCCGCAGTGGAGCAATTCAGCAGGCCCGGTCGGCAGCTTGGAAGCACCGATAGCCGACATCAGTCCGGCGGTCGGTCGTGGTAGCAGCGCGGCATGGAAAGCGAACGCGAAGGCCTCTTCTCCGAGGACGGAACGTGCTGCAACGATATCGGCGCTGCGAAGCTGACCGATAAGACTGGGCGCCCCGGTCCACGCTGCGGCAAGGCACATGAGGCGCACGGCGTCCGATGCCGGCAAAAATCCGAGCCGGGTCCGCGGCGCATGGCCAGCGGAGATGATGGCGGATGCCCCCCTAGTTTGATCGCGAAGCAGCCGACTTCCAAGTCTCATTCGGATGAACGAATCTGCCCGTGCAGGCTCCCGCGGCAGCCATTCGGGCCAATCCTTCGCTATAGCATCATCGAAGTCGGCGGCGGGATCGGCGATGCAGCGCATCATCGCTCCCGCCCACGGCCTGTGAAGCCAGTCACCCAAAATTGCTGCGGATCCTGTCGCGATCATCGGGGGATTGCTCGCTTGCATTGATCTATGGCGCCGCAGGATTTGTTGTGTGGCTAACCGGCTTCCGCCACACGAAAAAGGCAAGAACTGCATTGCCGATTAGCGATATCACCAGCCCAGCCACGAGTTCGACCAGGAGATAGAGCGGAGCGCTGGCCTCGGCGGCGACGGGAGGCGCATCGAGCGGCGGCAAGCCGCTATCGCTTTGAGCTGCCTCGACGAGCGTAACCGAGACCCCATCGTAAGACACGCCCTTCAAGCTATTTGCGACCAACTCCTTGATCTTCGGTACGATCTGATCAACGGCAGTACCAGGCTTATAGCGGACCAACACAGCAGCAGTTGAGGGAACAGGCGGGACGCGATCGTCGATCGTATTTTCGGGCAGGACGGCATGGACCCGGGCACTGAACACGCCATCGATCCTGGAGAGCGTCTCCGACAATTCTTGCGTCGTGCCATGGATAAATCGCACACGCTCCTCCGTTGGCGATGACAACATACCCTCTTTCTTAAAGAGGGCGCCCAAGTCGGCAAGCCGATCGCGAGGCAATCCGGCGCCATCCAGTACACTCATGGCACGCGGCACGTCTTTCGTCGGAACAATCAGCGAGGCTGCTCCGTTATGCTCCGCCACCCGCTCGCCATCGATGCCGTGCCGCATCAGCAACGCGAGCATTTCGTTGGCGTCATGCGCCGGAAGATTACGATAAAGCTCGATCTTTGCTCCGCACCCCGCCAACGCGAACGTCACAAAAAGAATCAACGCGCGCTTCAACACCAACGCCACACTCGCATAACTGTTGTTCACTGGCTCTTCAGGAGAGTATCAAGGCTTTGTACGGCCTTCCCAACCACCTTCGAGGCGATATCGTATTGCAGCGTCAGGGCTGACAGGGTGGATTGCGCGCTCAGCCACTCAGTCGAACTGAACTCGCCGGCGGCATAGCTTTCCGCGACCCCGGCCGCGACTTTCGCAGCGTCGCCGAAAGAGGCGCTTAGCTTCTCCATCCCACCGAGGATATCGTCAGCTACCCGGACACGACCAACCAACCCCTCCTCGGTTGGGGCAAGACCATTGACCACTGCGAGATCATCATTCGATGACGATAGCGCTGGCCGATCGAGCGCCGAACGAAAGGCCTCGACCGAATCAGCCGGCGCCCTTGATGCCACCGGCCTCCCGGTCACTGGCGACACGGCCTCAAGTAGCGCCACGATCCCATTCACACCGCTCATTGATCCTGAACCTCCTGATCTACCTTCGCTGCACTCCCTAACGCCGCAACAAGCCCGTCGAGCGCCTGATCGTCGCAAGGAAGACGCCGAAGCACAGCATCCCGCTCACTCAAGCGCCCAACGACTCCAAGAGCCAGCGCCTGGAATGCCATTCCATAGGGATCATTCGCGCGGGCAAGAGGATCGAGGCGCTCCAGCGCCGCCTCAACGTCGTTTGCCGCCAGATCGACGAGCACGCAAGCAATGACGGCCTCCCGACCGCCTGGGGCAACCACATCGATTCCCCTGGCAATCCGCCTCGCTCGCTCCACGTCGTTTTTAACACAAGCCAGAAACGCAACCTCGGTCAGGCGCCGCAGGAGACGGCACCGGCTTTCCGGCGCGGCAAACGGGACTAAATCAGACATAACAACGAACAGTCCTTAGACCGCTGCAAACCCGCCTCATCCGTTAGAATGCAGAGAGATCCCACCGGATAGCTGCACTTGCTGCGAGCTGTTTTGGCCACCACATCTGATACCGCTGAGCGCGTCATAAGCATTCGGTTGAAGTGCTGCCTTCCAGCATGCAGTCTCCAGCGATTCTAGTCCGCAGCACGATCGAGTGGAAATGCCGTTTGGAGATGGAGGCATAGTGAATGCATATGGACGGTAACTCCAGACCAAACGGAAGACCGCGCAAGAAAGGAGTAAGGCAATGGACACGGCGGACAACGCCGACGCGCTGACCACTTGCTCGCAGAGGTCGCAGCAGAGAGAGTCTCAGGCAGCGTCATAGAAGACATCAGGAGGAGCTGAAATGGACCCCGCTTTTGTGACCACGTGCTTAGTTGGAAGGGGCTGCTCCGTTTGATAGACGGAGCGCATGATGACGACAAAGACGAGACGCAAGATCGACGCGGCACTGAAGGCAAAGATCGCGCTGGAAGCCGTGCGGGAGCAGGCGACGGCGGCCGATCTGGCCCAGCGCTATGAGGTTCACCCGAACCAGATCTATGCCTGGAAGAAGCAACTGCTGGACCAGGCGGCCCGGGCCTTTGACGCGGGTGTCGGGCGGGAGAGCGAGGACGCGCGCGAACGCGAGATCGAGAAGCTGCATGCCAAGATTGGACAACTGACAGTCGAGCGCGATTTTTTAGCGCGGAGGTCCGGAAGATGAGCACGCCGGACCGTCGAGGAATGCTCGATCGCGCCGACATGGCGCTGTCGATCCGCCGGCAATGCATGTTGCTTGGCATCGCGCGCTCTGGGGTCTACCGGCCGCCACGGCCGGCCAACGACAACGACCTTGCCCTGATGCGGCGTCTCGACGAGCTGTTCACCGCCTGGCCGTTCCTGGGGCCGCAGCACCAGGCACGCGCGGAGAGGGTGGAGGCGGCCTCGTGTCCCAATGGCTGCGCCACACGATGAGCTAGAAACATGGCCGACGGTGTGAATCTGCGCCACACTCGCGACACCTTCGGCCATGCCTCGCTGACCACTACCAGGATCTACCTGTATAACGAGGACGAAGCTCGGCATGCGGCGATCAGCGGTGTGCACCGCGTTGCAGCGGCGCCGAGGTTTGGGACTTTCATTTTTAGTGCCGAGGCCACAGCGGCTGGAAATGCCCCGGCGTGTGCAGAATGTGTACCAATCGACCTTGTTCACCCAGGACAGGATGCACGGTCAGCCTGGCATTCGCATCTGCCGCATCTGCCTCGATGGCGAATGCGCACGCCAAAATGGTTCGCCAGCAAGTCCCCGACGCCCTCAGCGCCGTAAAGGTCGATATCGCCATGCGGATCGACTACGCCCACGTATCATCTGCCCTGCATAGCCGCCGCTGACGGTCAGGTCATAGAGCATCGTCGAGGCGATGCTGAGGCCCGGCTTTCCGAGAGCAAAAGTTCCTTGCTGCCGGGCCAGGTTGTGCAGGCGGCGTTGCATTGCCTGATGCGCTTCAGCGATAGCTGGCGACCTCGAACGGCAGATACGGGCCTTTGTCGAACACTACAATCACGTCCGCTATCATGAGAGCATCGACAACCTCTCTCCTGCCGACGCCGAGATTAACTTCGGCATCCACGGGTACTGGACGGCCCCTGCCCTCGGTGCCCGAGAGTCCGCGGCGTGCAAAATATTGAATCAGTATGGGTGCATCGGCACGAATGATAGGGTCGCTCGTCCCGGCGCAAGCGTGGCTACCGTCCAGGTCGATCTCGGCCAACACGATTATTTTGAGCTTTCCCTGAAAGCTGATGAGGGCGGGAGTTCGGAACGGCGGCATATCGTGGGATGTGGAAGCGCGTCGGATTTTCCGGACGTCTCTCGCTCGACCCGCCACTGCTTGCTGGCGCGACTGGACAGCGCCTCGGCCCTGATTCTGCGACCTTCATCGCCGGGCTGCGTAGCGCATGCTACTGAATGGCCTATCCCGCAAGTCAGACTGTGAGTCCTTTGCAGCCGAGCCGAGGTGAGCGCGCGAAATATCGACACTGTAGCCGATCGAAGTTCCTCCACGGGCCTCTGCGGGACTGGCATCGGACGAACCACCATCAGCACAGCCTGCGCAAGCAGCTGCCGAGCACCAGATCGCAAAATATTCGTCAGGGGATCGTCGATCTCATCGGGCTGATGCAGTGGGACAATGTTGCTATGCTCGTTCATGGCGTATCGCTCTCCTCGAGAGATCCCATGGGGTGGATTGCAGTCGTATTTCTTGCAGAATAAGGCTG
>NZ_JBEGDB010000235.1:0-12576 GCF_043638955.1 Bradyrhizobium sp. 31Argb
AGGCTTCCTCCTAAAAGAAAGCCTTGAATCACGTTCAATCTGATTTGAGAATCCCAAGAGTCCACACGGCCTAGAGGCGACCGATTGGTCGCCGCCGCATTTGACCTTGAATCGCTCGATCACGTTCTTTGAAAAGGCCTTCATGACCGACGGATGGATGATGCCCCTCTGCACCATGCCCTTTCGCGCTCCGGTCAGAAGCGCGTTCTGAGCCAGGCTCATCGGCGGCACCGCGCCGCGTCCAAGCCGCTCCTCCGGAACGAAGGTCAGGCCAAGCGCGCGCCGCTGCGCCGGATTGAGCTTGCCGGCCGGCTGCCCCAACAGCTTGATCATGGAAGCCGGGCTCAAGCGCTCGCCCGAGAGCGCCGTCATCAATTCCTTCTGGCCGTTGCCGGAGACGCCGGCGATACCGAGGATCTCACCGCTGCGCACCGTCAGGTCGATCTCCTTGAGCGACGTCCCGAAAGGATCAGGCGAAGCCAGCGACAGACGCTCGACCTTCAGTCTTTCTTCTTTGGCTTCGCGCGGCGTGAGGCGGCATTCCGCCAGTTCGCCGCCAATCATCATCCGCGCCAGGCCTTCATTGGTCTCATTGCGCGGAATAGCCGTGCCGCTGACCCGTCCGCCGCGCAGCACAGTTGCGGTATCACAGAGCGCGCGGATTTCATCGAGCTTGTGGCTGATGTAGAGGATGCTGCATCCTTCCGCCGCCAGCCGGCGTAGCGTCTTGAACAGGGTAAGGACGGCCTGCGGTGTCAGCACTGACGTCGGCTCGTCCATAATCAGGAGCTTCGGCTCCTGAAGCAGGCAGCGAACGATCTCAACCCGCTGTCTTTCGCCCACCGACATGCTGTGAACCAGCCGATAGGGGTCGACGGGCAGTCCGTACTTCTCCGATACTTCTGTTATCCGCGGCGCCAGCTTCGCGGTCGGAACAGGCTCATCCAGCGCGAGTGCGATGTTCTCCCAGACCGTCAGCGTCTCGAACAGCGAGAAATGCTGGAACACCATGCCGATGCCCATTCGCCGCGCCTGTGCCGGCGCGGCGATGGTTTCATACTGATCGTTCCACATGATGGTGCCGGCGTCCGGCTTGGTGACGCCGTAGATCATCTTCATGAGCGTGCTTTTGCCGGCACCGTTCTCGCCCAGCACGGCGTGGATCTCGCCAGGACGGATGCTTAGCGAGACATCGTCGTTGGCGACGACACTGGGATAGCGCTTGGTGATACCAGTCAGCACCAGACGCGGCTTCAGATTGGCAAATCCAGACTGGTCCATGTCTCCGATGAGCCTCGATCCCGTAAAAGCACGGATCTCGCCGCGCTCATGGTGAACACAAGCAAGCTGCGCGCCAAGTCGCTGCAAGGGGAGGTCCGGGGCACGGCGGAATCGACAACCGACAGGCGCCTCGCTCACCCACCGCCGCCGCGAGGTTGACGGCTGGCACCGCATTTCGCTGAGCGATGTCGCGGCGGTGCCTTACCGCGGAATGAGCTTGATAGTGTCTGGCATCCGTCTTGCTCTCCGACCGATCGGATTTGCGGAGGTCGAGAATGCCCTATGTCAAAACGCGTGATGGTGCCCGCCGAGCTGTTTCTTGCAGCGGAATCAAACCGCTCACTCGCGCACAAGAAGCCGGTTTAGCGGCGCTCATCCGATGAAGACCTGGATTCGCGATCCGATTGCCATGCTGGCGGATGGCGGCAAGCGCGGGCTTGTCATTGAGGACGGAAAGATCATCGAACTGGTCGGATCGGACGGCCCGACAACGCCATGCGATGAGATATTCGATGCACGCCGCCACGTGATCATTCCCGGCCTCGTCAATGCGCACCACCACTTCTTCCAGACACTGACGCGCGCCCACCCTCAGGCAATCAACAAGCCGCTGTTCCCCTGGCTCAAGCAGCTCTACCCGATCTGGGGTTCCCATCTCGACCGCGACCGCTTCCGGCTCGCGGTCCGTGTGGCGCTGACCGAACTGTTGATGTCCGGCTGCACCACGGCCTCCGACCACCTGTTCGTTTTTCCGCAAGACATGGCTGACGCCGTCGATATCGAAGCGAAGGAAGCCTCTCGGCTTGGAATGCGGATGACGCTGACGCGCGGCGCCATCAATCTCGGCTTTGCGAACGGAGGCATCGCCGACGAACGATTGATGCAGGATCACGATACGGCGATCGCCGATTGCGAACGGGTGCTGGCGAAGTATCACGATCCTCGCGAAGGCTCGCTGCTGCGCGTTGCATTGGCGCCGTGCGCGCCGTTCAACGTCACGCGCCAGATGATGATCGACACGGCAACACTTGCTTCGAAGCATCACTGCCTGCTCCATACTCATCTCGGCGAAACGCATGATGAGGATGATTACTGCCTTCACCATTATGGCTGCCGTCCGCTCGACTATCTCGAACAGGTCGGCTGGATGAACGAACGCGTCTGGCTCGCACACGGCATCCACTTCAATGACGCCGAAATCTCGCGGCTGGGCGCGCACGCCATGGGCGTCTGTCACTGCCCGACCTCGAACATGGTGCTATCGTCGGGCATCTGCCGGACCAGGGATCTGGAAGCGGCGGGCGCGACCATCGGCCTCGGTGTGGACGGCTCTGCCTCGAACGACAGTTCGAACCTGATGGAGTCGGTGCGCCACGCATTCCTGCTTGGACGGCTCGCGTACGACGCATCCGCAGTCACCCACCTCGATGCGTTCAGGTGGGCGACGGAAGGCTCCGCCCGATGCCTTGGACGCAGTGATATCGGCAAGATCGAAGTTGGCCGTCAGGCCGACCTTGCCTGCTTCACGCTGGAAGAATTGCGATTTTCAGGAGCCGGAGACCCGATCGCGGCTCTGGTTCTCTGCGGCGCGCATCGAGCGGACCGCGTCATGATCAAGGGCAAATGGCGCGTCACGGATGGCGCACCGGTCGGGATCGATGTCGCTCAGCTCAGATACGAACATGGCAGGGCTGCGGCGGCGTTTCTCGCCAGCATCTAGCTGCCGAGTAGCGACGCATGAAGGAGCTGGCCGCATGCAACTGCACACAATTTTCGCGTCTCCATGCTCAATTCCTGACCACACCATTCGATAGCCGGCGAAAAACTCTGGAATAGTCGGCGATCGCACTGCCCAACGGTTCAGCTTGACCACCGATCTTCGCGAACACTAGTGTCAATGACGCTTCCGGCTGCAATGGGTAAATGCCTGGCGTCGGATTCCAGCACAATTTTGCGGAGTCCTTGCATGGCCAAAGACGGAAACGCCTATCTTTCAAGTTTGCGCGACGATCGCTCGATCTACATCGACGGGCGAAAGGTCGCGGATATCACGACCGATCCCAGCTTTCGCAACGTCATCGAGACCGTCGCCGGCCTGTACGATTTCCAGGCCGCGCCGGAAAACCTTGATCTGATGACGTTCCGGTCACCGACCAGCGGCGAGCGGGTCAACCTGGCGTGGCAGCTTCCGAAGACCTATGGCGACCTCGTGAGGCGGCGACAGGCCATCGAGACATGGTCGACACTGTCATGCGGCATGATCGGCCGATCGCCCGACCATGTGGCGTCCACGCTCGCGGGCTTCCGGATGGGACTTGCAGCCTTCCGCGACCATCACCCCGCCCGCGCGGCCGCACTGGAATCCTATTTCCAGTACGCCCGGGACAACGATCTCTTCCTGTCCTACGTCATCATCAATCCGCAATCGGACAAAGGCAAATCAGCGGGCGAGCAGCCGGATCCACATCTGGTGGCTTCCGTTGTCGACGAGGACAGCGGCGGCATCACCATCCGTGGCGCCAAGATGCTGGCGACCAGCGGCGTGATGGCGAACGAGCTTCTGATCTCGGGCTTTCAAGCGTTGCAGGCAGGCGACGAAGCCTACGCTTTCACGGCCGTCGTGCCATTGGGCGTCAAGGGACTGACGTTGATGTCCCGCCGCAGCTACGAGCAGAATGCCACTTCGACGTTCGACTATCCGCTCTCTTCCAGGTTCGACGAGAACGATGCCGTCGTCCATTTCGACGACGTCAAGATACCCTGGGACCGCGTCTTCGTGTTCAAGGACCTGAAAATGGCCCAGGCCCAGTGGCACGACACCCGCGCGCATGTCTTCCAGAACTATCAATGCATGGTCCGCTTGATGGTGAAGTTGAGATTCCTGCTGGGAGTGGCGCGCAAGATCGCCGAGACCAACAACATCATCAACTTTCCGCAGGTGCGCGAGGCTTTGGGTCTGATGGCTGCGAAGGTGAGCAACATCGAAGCGCTCGTGATCGCGATGGAGATGAAGGGCGAGATTTTCGGCGAGTTCTACGTGCCGGACCGATCCCTGCTCTGCACGGCCCAGGTCATCGCGCAGAACACCTATCCGGAGATCGTGGAAGCGATCCGTTCGCTCTCGGGCGGCGGCATGATCATGGTGCCCTCTTCCTATGCCGATTTCGCAACCCCTGAAACCAATGCCATCATTCACAAGACGCAGCGTTCGCCGATCACGACGTCGGAGCAGCGCGTCAAGCTGATGAAGCTTGCCTGGGATGCGGTCGGTTCCGAATTCGGCTCACGCCATCTGCAATATGAAATGTTCTATTCCGGCGCACCGTTCGTGACGCGCGGAAACAGCTTCCGGTTTTTCGACTGGGATAGTGTCAAGGGCTCCGTCGACCGATTCATGAGTTCCTATGATCTGCCGAAAGGCGATCTGAAACTTTCGGATGCCGCAGAGTAGCCGGGCAGTTGCGATCGATGGTCAGTGCGGAAGAGATCAGGCGTCTGGCATTCGTGGGGCATGGCCCCTCTTCGCTCAGGCTGGTCGAGCATGGGCCGCTCTCGGACCTTTCTTTTGCGGCCAAGGACCTGATGGATGTGGCCGGATACAAGACGGCGTGGGGAAATCCGGACCGGTTGCGGGGCGCCGATCCGGCCGTCGCGACCGCGCCGGCCGTGCTGGCCTCGTTGATGGCTGGCGCGCACCTCGTTGGAAAGACGCATACCGACGAAATCGCCTGCGGCATGTTCGGAATGAACCCGCATTTCGGGGTACCGATCAATCCAAAGGCACCGGCGCGCGTACCCGGCGGATCGTCCAGTGGTTCGGCCTCTGCCGTCGCGGCCGGCTTTTGCGACTTCGCGCTTGGCACCGATACGGGCGGTTCGATTCGCGTGCCCGCAAGCTTCTGCGGTCTCTATGGCCAGCGCACGACTTACGGCCGTTTGTCGGTCGCCGGCATTATGGCGATGGCGCCGAGTTTTGACTCCGTCGGCTGGCTCGCGCGCGATGCGGGAACGATGAAGCGCGTCGGCGAGGTCTATTTCGGAGCGAGCGGCCCGTTCAAGCCGGCCCGCCTGCTGCTCGCGCGCGACGCGTTCGACGTCCCCGTGCGCGAGATCGGCGGGGCGCTCCTGCCTGTGGCAAAGTCGCTTGGCGGCGCGACTGAAGTTGCCTTGTTCGAGGAAGGAGTCGAGTTCTGGCTCGACACATTCAGGCCGCTGCAACTCCACGATCTCTGGTCCACGCTCGGCGCGTGGGCCACAATGCCGGGCCGAACGTTGAGTCCCGCGGTGGCCGAGCGGATCGAGCTTTCATCGCACGTCGATCCCGCAAAATTCTCGGCCGCGGCGGTGCGTCGCGAACAACTGACGGACCGGCTGGTATCGCTGTTGGGAAACGATGGCGTTCTGATGATTCCGACCGCGCACGATCTTCCGCCACTTCGCGAGGCCCCGGTTTCGGCGCAGATCGAATTCCGTGAAAAGACGCTGGCCCTCACCTGTGTCGCGAGCCTGTGCCGGCTGCCACAAATCAACATCCCGGCGATCACCATCGATGGCTGTCCGATCGGACTGTCGTTCATCGCGGGGCCACGGCGCGATCAGCTTTTGCTCGATCTTGCCGTCAGGATCGGCGATGCCTTGCCGGCAGCTTCGGGCGCACAATGAAAGGCCACGACGAACGGGATTTCATCGGCTACGGCAGAAGGCCGCCAAGGCCGCGCTGGCCCAACGACGCACGGCTGGCAATCGTGATCGTCCTCAACATCGAAGAAGGCGCCGAACCATCGATCCCAGATGGCGACGGCGCAACGGAACTGGCGCTGACCGACGGCATCGCGCAGGAGGTCCCGACGGGAATGCGGGATTTCGTCGCCGAATCGCTGTTCGAATATGGCGCGCGGGTCGGCTTCTGGCGGATCGTTGACACCATGGCCGAACGCAGCGTCCCGCTCACCGTCAACGCCTGCGCGCAAGCCTTGTTGCGCAACCCCGACGCTGCGGAGGCGATCAAGACACACGGTTTCGACCTGTGCTGCCATGGCGACCGTTTCGTCCGGCATTTTCTGATGAGCGAAGCCGAAGAACGAAGCGCCATTGGCCGCGCCGTGGCCGGCTTCGAGCAGGCGGTCGGACGCCGTCCGCTCGGCTGGCAGAGCCGCTATTCGCCGAGCCGGCATACCCGCGCGCTTCTGGTCGAGCATGGCGGCTTTCTCTACGATTCCGACAGCTATGCTGACGACTGGCCTTACTGGGTAAGGGTCGGCGAACGTCCCCATCTTGTCATTCCGCACAGCTTCACCAACAACGACAATCGGCTTGCGACCGCAAAACTCGGCACGGCGAACGATTTCTTCGACCATCTTTCGTCGGCCATGCGCGTCCTCCATGAGGAAGGCCGCCGTCACCCGCGCATGATGACGATCAGCCTGCACAGCAGGATTTCCGGCCAGCCGGCCCGGTTCGAGGCCGTCACCCGGTTTCTCGATTTTGCGGCGAAGCACGAAGCCGTCTGGTTCGCCGGCCGTAGTGACATCGCCCGGCACTGGATTGCGACCCATCCCCCAGGACAAGATCAATGACGGCGCAGGAACGTCTCTTGCTAGCGGGAGGCCTCGTCGTCGATCCGGCATCCGGAACGGTCGATCGAAAGGATCTGCTGATCGAAGACGGCAGGCTTGCCTGGATCGGAACAACCGGCGGGGCACCTTCGAATTCAGCAACGCGGCACAACGTCAGCGATCGGCTGATCGTTCCCGGTCTCGTCAACTCCCACACCCATGGCCACGCCAATCTGATGAAGGGCATCGCCGAAAGGTGGACACTCGAGGCGTCGCTGACGAACGGACCATGGCTCGCCGGCCCGCGCGATCCGGAGACGATCTATCTGTCGACGCTGGTCGGCGCCATCGACATGCTGACGAAGGGCTGTACTGCCTGTTTCGATCTGCTCTACGAGTTTCCGCGGCCGACGGTGGAAGGCTTCATGGCGGCGGCGCGAGCCTACGCCGATGCCGGGATGCGCGCCGCGCTCGCGCCGATGATCGCCGACCAGACCCTGTTCCAGTCGATCCCGGGACTAGCGGACGCGCTGCCGCCGGATTTGCGCGCGTCGGTGGGCAACTTCTCCCTCGCAAGCGGCGAAAGGACGCTTGCGGCCATCGAAGAAATCGTGACCACGCGAGCGCAACTCCCCAAGGGCATCTCGATCGCCATCGCGCCGACGATCCCGCATCACTGCTCGGAGCCTTTCCTGCAACGCTGCATGGAGATCGCCGACCGCCACGGGCTGCCGATCCATATGCATATCGCAGAGTCGCGGCTACAGGCGGTCGCCGCCCGCAAGATCTATGGCCGCTCCCAAGTCCGCTATCTTGCCGACCTCGGCATGCTCCGGCCCAAATTCACGGCGGCGCACGGCGTCTGGCTCGACGATGACGACCTCGACCTGCTCGCGGAGCACGGCTGCTCGGTTGCGCACATTCCCGCAAGCAATTTCCGACTCGGATCTGGCATCGCCCATGTCAGGCCGATGCTGGCGCGCGGGATCAATGTCGGGCTGGCGACCGATGGCGCAAACTCCTCCGACTCCCTGAGCATGCTGCAGGCGATGCGGCTTGCCTCCTTCTCAGCCCAGGTTTTCGCCGGCCCACGTGACGAATGGCTGCAAGCCAGCGAAGTCGTCAGGCTCGCGACCCGAGGTGGCGCGCAGATCCTCGGTCTCGGGGCCTGTGGGCCGATGGAACAAGGAGCGTGCGCCGACCTCGCCCTGCTTGATCTGAACCACATCGATTTCATTCCCGCCACCAATCTCCTCAACCAGCTGGTGACAAGCGCGGACTCCGCCACGGTGACGGACGTCATGGTCGGCGGCCAATTCAAGGTCGTCGATCGGAAGATCGTTTCGATCGACACGCGGGAACTGCGCAGCCGGGTCGCTGAAAGCCTCGCGAAGCTCTCGGCCGCAACGTGCGACGCCCGGACCCTTGCCGGCCGGCTCGAACCCCATGTCGTGGCTTTCGCCCAGTCGATGGCGCAGGAGCCGCTTTCGATCGAACGGCGTATTCCACTGGAGGCGAGATAGCCTGATGCTTGCGACGAATAAAGCAAGAGACGCCCTGATCGAGCTCGAACGGCGTGTTCGCTTTGAGCTGGATTGCCTCGGCTACCCGGCCCGGCAATGGACGATTCCGCATAACCAGGAGGGCGAGCCCGTGCACGACGCCGTCATTGTCGGCGGTGGCCAAAGCGGAACTTCGATCGCCTTTCGCCTCCTGCGCGAGCGGGTGACCAACGTTCGCGTGCTCGACAGGAATCCTGCCGGTCTCGAAGGTCCGTGGCTAACATTCGCCCGCATGCACACGCTGCGAACGCCAAAGACCGTGACCGGCCCGGATCTCGGTCTTCCCAGCCTCTCGGTCCGTGCCTGGTGGGAAGCGCTCTACGGCGCGACCTCCTGGGAGGAATTGAACAAGATCCCGCGCGAACTCTGGCAGGCCTATCTGACCTGGGTGCGCAACACCATCGGCATAGAAGTGAGCAACGGGGCCGAGGTAACCGATATCGAACCGCTCTCGGGCGGCCTGCTCGCGGTCCACGCGTGCGTCAACGGCGCGACGGAGAGGCTGCTGGCCCGCAACGTCGTGCTCGCCACCGGGATCGAAGGGTCCGGACAGTGGGCCGTGCCCAACGTGATCGCGAAGGCATTGCCGCGAGAGCGTTATGCTCATACCGCGGAGCCGATCGATTTTGCCGCACTGGTCGGACAGAAGGTCGCCGTGATTGGCGCCGGCGCTTCGGCCTTCGACAACGCCGCCATGGCGCTCGAAAATGGCGCGATGGCAGTCCATTTGCTTGCGCGGCGAAACAAGCTCCCAACCGTCAATCCCAATCGCTGGATGGAGTTCGCAGGCTTCCTGCGCCATTTCGGCGATCTCGATGACGCCCGCAAATGGCGCTTCATGAAGATCATCTTCGACATGAACCAGCCGCCTCCGCAGGACACGTTCGACCGGTGCGTTCGTCACAACAATTTCTTCGTGCACCTCGACTATCAGCTTGAGTGTGTCGGCTTCGATGCCGGGAAGATTTCGCTGACCAACTCGGGGCGAACGGAGACCTTCGATTTCCTGATCGTTGGCACCGGATTTACGGTCGATCTTGCCGCGCGGCCGGAATTGGCCCGCTTCCATGACAAGATCACCCGCTGGTCCGATCGCTATCAGCCGCCGCCCGGCGAAGAACGTCCGCAGCTCGGCGCCTACCCTTACCTGTCACCCAGTTTCCAGTTCACCGAGAGGGTCGCGGGATCGGCGCCGTATCTCGCCAACATCTTCAGCTACACGTTTGCGGCGATGCCGAGCCTCGCCTGCTCCGCCGGCATCTCCGCCCTCAAGTTCGGCCTCGAGCGTATCGCCACGGGCATCAGCCGCGGCCTGTTCGTCGACGACGCCGACGCCCATCTTCAGTCGCTTCTCGATTACGACGAACAAGAGCTCGACCCCGCCGATCTGCTTAAGCGCGAAACTTGGGGAAGCGTCGCATGAGTGATACCCGCCCCTGCAAAGCTACAAGGAACACATCGCCATGGTGAGCGTCGAGGACCGATCCAAGCGCATCCTGGAGTCAACGCTGAAGATACAGAGCCCCTTCGAACTCGACCAAACGCTTTGTCTTTACAGTCCGCAGGACAATGTCGACTCGCTGAAGCATCCGCGCATCGCCGAATGGCTGCAATTTATCCAGAACGAATATGAGCCTGAGCTGGCGTCCGCGCGCCGTCACGTGCTGCTGTTCATGCCCTGCACCAAGACCAAGCCGTATCCGTTCTCGACCGAACATATGGCGATCAACCAGCGGCTGCTGGATGAAGGCTTCCGTCCGACGAAGCGCACATATCTTCCGCAGGAATTGCAGGCTCGCCTCGAATCTCCATTTTCGCCGGACGTCTTGAATCTCTCGCCGCTCGCCAATGACAGCGGCACGGTGCTGCACCGAATGGTGATCTCGGAGCCCATGGCCGTCGTTCCCTACGAGCATATCGTCGAATATCGCGGCAAACCTTCACCGGCGGCAGCCTATGACGATCCCGGCCTGTTCGAGAACAGGGGCAACGCCGTGTCGCCCTGGAGGGCGGACTCGACCGCAGTGCAAGTCACGGCGACCCGCTGGAAATGGGGCGACGAAGAGCGCCGGCACTATGTCATGATGCACAACGAAATGGCACGCATCTTGGCTAACGTCGTCGCGCGGGTCGGCCGTCACTATAGCGACATTGTTTCATGGGTCGCGCCGGGCCTCACCCATCGCAGCTTCGTTCTGTCGCGCAGCGAGCGCGCCACTCACCACGTCACGACCTCGCGCAAGGTCGGCAGCAAGCGTCTCGAATTGATCGGTGCCAACGACCATCTTGCCACAGGGCAGAAGATCGCCTGCCTGCCCATGCCGGACGACTGCAAGCTGGCTATTCAACGCCTGTCGCAGCGGCTGAGGGTCGACATCTCCAAGGCAACCGCCATCTACGCACGCGGCGGCGCCAATGCGACACCGCTCGCATTGCCGGAGCTGTTGGACGTTCTCGTCAAGCGGCTGACCTCCAACGACCTCAAGGCCGAAGAAAGCAGAAAATATGGCAGCCTTGCCTCTTAAAATTGGGCTCAGCGACTCCGATCGCACCCGACCGATCGCGAACGGCGAAGTGTCGATCGCCGGCGTCGATGCCAATGTGACGTTGATGGGCGTGCAAGCGCTTTTCAACAAGCAGCTGACGGAACATACCTTCGATTGCTGCGAATTTCCGATCACTTCCTACCTGAGGTCGCTCGAACGCCCGGAGCGGCCTTATGTGGCGGTACCGGTGTTTCCCTCGCGACACTTCCGCTTCTCGAACGTCTTCGTCAACGCGTCAAAGGGGATCAGGACACCAGCCGACCTCGCCGGCAAGCGTATCGGCATGCCCGTATTCGACATGGCAGCCGCAGTCTGGCTGCGTGGTATCTTTCAGGATTATTTCGGACTGCCGCGCACCTCGCCGATCTACGTGTCGGGCGGCCTGGAAAATGCCCGCAGCGGCGACGAGCATCCGCAATTCTATCCCGACCGCTTCAAGCACGAGCAAAGGAATGACAAGAGCCTCGCCGTCTTGCTGGCGGAGGGCGAGATCGATGCGCTATACACGGCGCGAGCACCGAGCACCTGGCGCGCTCCTATGGTGACCCGCCTGTTCGAAAATCCCATGGAGGCAGAGCTCGCGTATTTCTCCAAGACCGGCATTTTTCCACCCATGCACCTCATTGCCATCAAGCGAACCATCGCCGAGTCCGACCCCGGCCTGGCCGTAGCCGTGTTCGATGGTTTCGCCAAGGCTCAAACGATCGCCAGAGAGCGGCTGTTCGATTCGGCGGCGCTGAGTACGATGCTGCCGTGGCAGCTCGAGAACCTGATGTTCACCGAGCAGCAACTCGGCAGCGACTACTGGCCAGTTGGCCTCGCAAAGAATCGCTCAACTCTCGACGTCATCAGCCGCTACATGTTCGAAGATGGCCTGACCTCCAGAAAGCTTGCGCCCGAAGAGCTCTTTCCTCAACCAGATTTCCTTGCCACTTAGCAAGTCGGAGAAGACCGAATTCGCGGAACGTGGCCGCGAACTCCCGAAGAGAGTCCGATTCCTCAAGTCAAGGCAGAGCCAGATTTCATCCCGTTTGCGAGTAAGCGGTCAGAAAAACTCGGGTATACGGGTGAGCTGCAAAGGGTCAGCGGGCCGCCTAAGCGTTGCCACCCATTTAGCTGGCATCTCGCTCCGAATCAGGAATTGTACAGGGCGCTGTACAGACCTTTGTGCAGGACGAAATAAGCCCGCTCCGAAGACAGCGGAACTGTCTGTTGCAATGGGGGATTTTGGCGGTGGCGGAGAGAGTGTCAGTCAATCCCCATTGAAAGATAGAGTATTTTCGACTCTGCTGGGCCAAAACCTACCATTTGAGCCACGCCGGAAACTGAGAGTTTCGCCTCCGACAATAGTTACATCGCGCTAACCACTATCGCTGGATCCCAGTTCGCGTACCGGAGGGCGGCCTAACTTGCGACATGGCGACTTGATAGCCAACCAAAAGCCGCCGTTCGTGCGCGATCCATTGCTAAACCCCAGTTAGAGCGCTCGTGCAAAATTTGCGAAGAATTCATCCGCGAGTTTTTTGGCTGTGCCGTTGACGAGTCGCTGGCCCAGCTGCGCTAGGCCGTGTGGACAGTTACCTTATCCAGAGCAGAGTGGCGGCAATGGCGACGACGGCGAAGTAGTTTCGC
>NZ_JBEGDB010000236.1:0-12532 GCF_043638955.1 Bradyrhizobium sp. 31Argb
CATCATGCGCTCCGTCTATCAAACGGAGCAGCCCCTTCCAACTAAGCACGTGGTCCCACAATCGGGGTCCATTTCAGCTTCTCGCATTCGGGCCGGGCATCCGAATACTTTGGCGCCCGCCGGCACATCCCGATTGACGAAGGAGTTCGCGCCAATGATGGCTTTGTCGCCAAGGGTCACGCCCATCTGAACGATGGAATTCGGACCGATATAGACACCGTTTCCGATCCTGGTCGGAGCGTAGTCAACCGGCTTCTCGCCGAGCGAGATAGAGCGATTGACGGTATGATGTGTATAGATTTGAACGCCGGCGGATATCGAGCACCAATCGCCGATCTGCAAGCCTCCGCCCGAACCGTCCAGAATGCAGCCGGGTCCGATCCATGTATGCCGGCCGACTCGGACGTCTCCGAGCACGAGTACGTTGTCGTACATCGTGGTGCCCTCGCCGAAGCCGTACGCGGCCGCGTTATCCCCTCGCTCTGTGAGGAGATCGCCGATCGACACCCTTCGGGAGAACTGACGTTTCTTGCGCGCTGCGAGAATCTGCAGAAAACGCCTGACGAGCCCGAGCCATTCGTCGACGCGCTGTTCGGACATTCCGGAATTGAAGTCTGGCGACATCCAAAGCCCTCTTGTTCAGCCGAATCCTGGGCGGGCTTCATTGTATCACCATCATGCGTCGAACGAGGACGCAACGGGAACCGCCACGCGAGGCCTGCTGCTCATCTCGCGTTCTCCGTCACCCGCAGCCGCCGGAGGCCGCAAGTATACGGTGCTCCCCCATGACGCCAGCGGGATTTAATAAACCACTTTACACCATCATCTAATATTTCCAACCTTCCAATTAAATAGAATATATTAACGGTCGTAGATCAACCTTTTAATTGACTAAAGCCTCACGATAGCAGACGATAATGGTCGTAGCACGCCTGCAAGCGCATTTTATAAATGTCCATAGATACAACACGTTACTGAAGTCGATACTCTCCAAAGCTCAGGCTAAGATCACAAGGTTGGCCGGATCGGATGGTCATCGGCTCGCGGCACGATACTGACCTTGCGCAGGCCCCCGGTCCCGCCGACCCCCTCGCGGTTGCCTCCACGACCTTGGCGCCTCGCTGCGCCCGCCGTCGTATCCGCCTAGGTAGGAGAGTTCTACAAAGGCGACGTTTTGCACCGTCATACCACCGCACACCAAATCGCCCTTCGAAGTACGACGTATGGAGATCAGCATGAATGCTCCAATCGAAATTCCGACCTTTGATATGGGATCTCAAATTCCCCGGATTATCCATCAAACATGCCCCTCGAAAAATCGGCTATCTGACGTCTTGGCAGACAATATCCAAGCCATCAAAGCCATGAACCCGGGTTGGGAATATCGACTGTACGACGATCGAGCGGTCGATACTTTTATCGTCAACTCTTATGGCGCAGAAATTAGTAATCTGTTCCGTAGGATCAATCCGCAGTACGGAGCAGCGCGAGCGGACCTTTTCCGCTATCTCCTCATGTACAAGCATGGAGGCGTCTATCTTGATATCAAAAGCACAACTCTCAAGCCCCTCGACAGCGTTATTCGACCGGACGACAAGTTCATTCTAGCGCATTGGCGTAATGAGCCTGGTGAGCCGTTCGCTGGTTGGGGCATGCAAAAAGAGTTTGGCTTTGACCGAAAACGGGAAGTGCAGCAGTGGCATATCATAACCGTGCCTGGCCATCCGTTTCTGAGGAGAGTGATTGAACAGGTCCTGAAAAACATTCAAAATTACCGATCGTGGGTACACGGCGTCGGAGGCAGGGGCGTCTGGAAAACAACAGGCCCTATAGCCTATACATTGGCTATTGAACCCCTCATGAGCACGAACAGTTACCGCATGGTTGCAAATGAGACTGAGTTGTCGTTGCAATACAACATATATAACGGAGCCGGTCACTATAATCTCTTCAGCACCACGTATTATGGGTTACGTTCAGACCCCGTAGTCTCAATGGAAGGTTGGTGTTCGATGCCTATGCACCATATCTACGTTCAGGCGCGTAAGGTGTACCGCCACTTTGTCTTAGAGAACTTCCATAGAGAAATGAAAAACGGCTAGACAATAGAGTCTGCAGACTCTGCGCAACCACGCAGCAATGTGAACCCCCAGATTCCCGGTGCTGGCTTCTTCGAGTATATTGCTCCGAACCGATCGGGTTGCACTGTATGGAACGCAAGAAGTGTATAGCAACTCGATTTGGTGAGCGGGCCTGCCACGGCCGCGACATAGCGTGAGCTAGCTCCTCGCATGGAATCCGCTCCCGGCGCGCCCATCCACCGCTCAGGACGGCCCCATCAACGATTCAGACCAGAGCCTGACCATAAAAACCTCTGTCATCGCAAAAACGGTGGATAAAGTAAATAAATCGAGCTATTAACTCGCAATGACTACTTTAAATGAATTAATCTTGACCCGAAACCTATCGAAAGTGGCGAGCGATCAGTCGCGCGGCGAGTTCTTCGCGGGACTCTTTGCCCTTGGCTGCTTAAGTGGGCTCGCGGCACGCGTCATCCAATCGATAAACAAGCTTGGGTGGGTGGAGGCCTTCTTTGAAACCTTCGAGGTAAGCGTACTTGTTTGGGTATCGTGTGCCGCGGGGGTATACCTCGTTCTTCAAGATCGAACGATTGGGATTCGTTCTTTCGAACTCGCCATAGGCGCAGCATTTGCATTTCTGGTCATTCTGCCAATCGGCGCTTTGAGCTGGCTCGCAGTAACGGCGTTAGGCTTCTACGTCATCATCTTCACCGAAAATCCGTCATCTCGGCGTGGTGCTTTCATATTGGTGGCAACCACCGTGCCTGTGCTCTGGAGCCGGCTGTTGTTTCAGTTCTTTGCCGACTTCATATTGCGGATGGATGCCTCGCTTGTCGGCTGGTTATTGCACACTCCCCGGACCGGAGACATCGTTGAGTTCGCCGACGGTTCGGGAGTTTTGGTCATCCTGCCAAGTTGTTCTTCGCTTGCAAACATGTCGCTTGCATTTCTCTGCTGGGTTACCGTGAGCCGATTGGTCGACCATAAGAGATCTACCCACGATGTGTTCTGGTGCTTACTGGCTTGCGCGTCGGTGATCGCGGTGAATGTTACGCGGATGAGTTTGATGGGCTTAAGCCAATGGCACTACGAAACATTCCATAGCGATTTGGGAGCTGCTGTTAGCAATATCCTCATGCTGGGCTTGATCCTCGGTTGCTGCCTGCTAGGGGTGAGGCGTGAATTTTTCCAGCGTATTTAAGGGAGCGCTTGCCGCCGCGCTCGCGCTAGCCATCGCATGGAAGATCGTGCTCCCGCCTGACTATCAAGGTCATCTAAAGGAAGACCTTGTTGAATTTCTTGAACGCAAGCACTTCAATGTGGTCACGACCTACGAGACCGGAACGCTGGTCATCCGCGCCACTACAGCATCATGCGAAATGCACGTCGCAAAGCTGACCCCCGATGGATCGAACGCGAACCTCATTCGGCATCTTACCGCAGGAGCGCAACGCTCGTTCGTCGTCTTTCGCGGCGAGCTGTATACGCAGCAACCGGTATTCTGGACCGTGCTAGATTATCTCTGGTCCAGATTTCTTCGCGAACTTCGTCTGACCAGAACCGTTTCGCCTGTCATCAATGTGGCGGAGAACTCGTCTTGCAACGCCGAACGACTTCCGTGGGGTGAGCTTCAAAGTCCCACCACGAGACTGGGTCGTGCGGATCCGTCGAAACACAATTCATGACTGTTTTTTGGAGATCCCTCAGGTCGGACGGATCGGCATCGCCCTTTTAGTCGTCGACCTCCCAAGGGAACAACTCAACGACTTCGCCGTGGTTGGCTCGGGCCAGCTTCGTAATGAGGAATGGAGCAAGCTTCTCCACTATGTTCCGCCGTTCAAGATTTATCTCACGACCGATCGCGTCAGAATACAATCGCAGCACGTGAACCGTCTCACGAGGTATCCTGCAAATGGCCTGACCGGATGGCACGGCTGCGGGAACCAAAAGGACCCGTCCGTCCCACACAACCTCACCCCTCAACCAATCAATCATTGAGCCGAACAGTCCTCAAAATCACTACTGTCGCAATTAAAACAATAAATGTTTTGAACATATATTCAAGTTTATATTATAAAATTAATATACATAAAATAGCGATGCACCGTCGCACTCCATGACGTGCTTACTTGGCATGGGCGTTGCGGAATTGATTCGGCTAGTTCCGAGCGACGCGCAATGAGCCCGATCTCTGGCCACAACATCGGCCGGCCGGACCAGCGCGGTCCGGCCGGCCAAAAGGCATCAATATCGATGGCGGAGTCTTCGCGAGCGGGCCGGTCACCCGCGCTATGATCGATGACCCACCACGCCGCCAGTTCGCGAATCTCAGCGTTCCTTGAATGCGCGCCCGGCCTGATCCCGCAACGGCTTGACCAGGTACGACAGCGCGGTTCGTGCCGGCGTCTTGATGAAGACATCGACCGGCATGCCCGGCACCACCTTGGCCGATCCGAGCCTTGCAAGCTCGTCCGCCTTGAGCAGGATGCGCGCCGTGTAATAGCTCCCGCCGGTCCGCTGGTCCTGCGTCAGGTCCGCCGACACCATACTAACCTCACCGTCGACTTCTGGCGTCGTCTTCTGATTGAACGCCGCAAATTGCATGGTCGCGGTCTGGCCGGCATACACCTGATCGATATCGCGCGGTGCGATCTTGACTTCGACCGCGAGGGCGTCCGCATCGGGCACGATGAGCATGATCTGCTCACCGGGCGCGATCACACCTCCCACGGTGTGAACCGAAAGCTGATGAACGCGGCCGGACTGCGGCGCGCGAATATCGATGCGGTTGAGCTGATCCACCGCCGCGGTCTTCCGCTCGGTGAGTTCAGAAAGCTTGGAGCGCGTTTCGATGAGATCCTTGCCAACCTCGGTTCGCAGGTCCTGATCGATCTGGATAATCTGAAGCTCGATTTCGGCGATCTTTCCCTTTGCCTGCGCCATCATGCCGCTCAACTGGCTACGCTCGCCTTCCAGCCGCGCGCTGTCGCGCTCGAGCGCGGTCAGGCGCGTGATCGGCACCAGGTTCTTTTGGAAGAGCGTCCTGACGCCCTCGAGTTCCTGGCGGATATAGTCGACCTCCTTCTGCTTGGCCTCGGCCTGACCGGCATAACCTTTGATCTCATCCTGAAGCTGTGCCTTGCGCTCCTTGAGCTGCGCCTTTTGGCCGCTCCGGGACTGTCGGCGCAGATCAAACAAGGTGCGCTCCGCCGAGATCGCGCGCCCCGCCTCCAGTTTGCTGTCTCTCGCCCGTTCAAGCAGCGTCGGCGGAAATACGATCTGATCGGCGCCGTCGCGCTCCGTCTCAAGGCGCGCCTGGCGAGCGAGCAATTCGTCGAAACTCTTGGTGACGATCGTTGCATTCGCAAGCGTCTGGGTCTCGTCGAGGCGGATCAGAATATCTCCGGCTTTCACGCGGTCACCGTCGCGGACACGCAGTTCGCCGACAATGCCGCCGGTGGCGTGCTGGACCTTCTTCACGCTTGAATCCACCACGACGACGCCCTGGCCGATCACGGCGCCCGACAATTGCGACGTCGCAGCCCAGCCGCCAATACCGAAGGTGACGAAGCCGACCATGAACATGCCGACGATGATGTAGCGCTGGATGGAGTGCAGCGCCGGCGTTACGAGTTGGACTACTTGGCGATCCATCGTCCGCCTCCCTGCCCGTCTGCCACAACCCGGAGCGGAGCTGCTGGTCGCAGCACCTTGTTGAGCACCTCCTCTTTCGGCCCAAACGACTGAAGCCTTCCTTCGCCGATCACCAGGACATGGTCGACCGCTTCGAGCGCCTTCGGCCGGTGCGCAACCACCGCCACGATGCCACCACGGCGGCGAACATTCAGGATCGCTTCCGTGAGCGCCTCTTCGCCTTCGGAATCGACGTTCGATGTCGGCTCATCAAGCACCACCAGGAAGGGATTGCCGTAGAGTGCCCGGGCGAGCCCGATGCGTTGCCGCTGACCGGCGGATAGGGCCATTCCGCCCTCGCCGACCTTGGTGGCATAGCCATCCGGGAGCGAGAGGATGAGATCATGCGCGCCGGCTGCCTGTGCGGCATCCAGCACCCCCTGGGATGTGGCCTGAAGGTCGAACCGCGCGATGTTGACGGCAATGCTGCCCTCAAACAGCTCGACGTCTTGCGGCAGATAGCCGATGTGCTTGCCCAGCGCGTCGGGCGACCATTGCTCCAGCGCCGCGTTGTCGAGCTTGATCTTGCCGCGCAGCCGCGGCCAGACGCCGACCAGGGCCCGAACCAGCGTCGACTTACCGGACCCACTGGGGCCGATAATTCCCACGCCCTCGCCGCCTTTCAACTGAAAGGAGACATCTGAGAGGGTCAGCTTCTCTGATTCCGGGGGCGCGACATAGAGCTGCTCCACGACGAGCGCCTCTTTGGGCGCAGGCAGTCCAAGCGGCGAAACTTCGTCGGGGAGGAGCTTCAGCAAGCGATCCAGCCGATGCGCCGACTGTCGGGCGCCAACGAATCCCTTCCAGTTCGCGATCGCCACCTCCACGGGCGCAAGCGCCCTCGCCGTCAGGATCGAGCCGGCGATGATGATGCCGGCGGTCGATTCCTGGTTGATGACGAGAACCGCACCGACCGCAAGAACAAGCGACTGCAGAAACGAGCGAAAGAACTTCGAGAGCCCGCCGAGCCCGCTCGCAACGTCGCTCGCCTGCTCATGCGCCGAGAGATACTTGCTGTTGACGTCCTGCCAGCGCAGCGCCGCCTGCCGCCTCATCCCCATCGCCTGCAGGACCTCGGCGTTTCGCCGCCCCTCGGCGGCGAGTGCGTTGCGCGCGACCCCGAGACGCGAGAAGGCCCTCGCCGGACCGCGCGTTCGGGTCTCCGTCAGGACTGTGACTCCGACCAGCACCAGCGCGCCCAACAGCGCGGCCACGCCGATCCAGAAATGGAACAGGAAGCAGATGCCAAGATAGATCGGCATCCAGGGCAAATCGAAGAGCGCGGTCGGCCCGCCTCCGGACAAGAAGCTGCGGACCTGATCGAGATCGCGCAATGGCTGCAGGCCGTCGCCATCACCGCGCGTCTTGAGCGGCAGGCGCACGACTGCATCGAACACACGAAGGCCGAGCCTTTCATCGAGGTAACGCCCGATCCGAACACTGATCCGGCTTCGGACGAGGTCGAGGCCGCTCTGGAACAGATAAAGCACCATCGCCAGCACCAACAACGCGACCAGCGTCGGGATGCTGCGACCGGGCAGCACCCGGTCATAAACCTGAAGCATGAAGAACGAGCCGGTGAGCATCAGCAGGTTGCTCAGGCCGCTGAAGGCGGCAAGGCTCCAGAATATCCGACGGCACGAACTCAGGAATGCCGATATCTCGGATTGCGGCTCATCGTAGAAGTCGGCAGGACGCGGCGGGCGGGCAAACAGCCGCGCTCGCACGATCTCGACCGAACGCTCGCCCAACCTGGTGAGCTCTCGCGACGATGATCGCGCCCGCTCTGCCAGAAGTCCTAAGGCGGCGATAAATATCGCCCATCGCGATACTTCCATCTCCTCAATATTTACCGACGGGGAGACATCTCCCCGCCGTCCAAGATTAGTCATGGCACGTGTCCCCTAACATGCGCCGTGGAGATTAATCTCCACGGCGCTGAATGTTCTTCGACTTATTGCGCCCCTTCGCTTACGCGAAATGGAAGTCGTGGCTCTGCAGTGCACCAAGCTTGGTGTTCTTCAGCGTGAGCGAGTCAGCTCCGTTCGCAATGACCACGTCCTGCCCGACCTGCGAAGCGTGGTTGAGAACGCTGGCAAAGTCACTGAACGCACTCTTGCTGAACTGGATCGCATCGTGCGAGGGCCCGGAAGCAGCGAAGTCCTTGATGACATCCTTACCGAAATTCGCAGCGAATACGAACGTGTCTGGATGACCCTTGCCGACGAACAAGTCGTTGCCCGATGTGCTCGTCAGCGTATTGCTGCCTGTCGAGCCAAGGATCGCGCTACCCGAACTGGCCGTTGTGTGACCGGCACTGTCGACCCCTACCGCTTTGAACGAGTGCACGGTGTTGGATACGGCAGACGTGCTCGTGAAGCTCCAGTTACCGTCGGCACCGGCACTCGTCGTCCCGATATACGCCTTGCCGTCGTACATCTTGACTTGGCTGAATGCATCAGCAGTGCCTTTCATCGTAACTACATTGCTCGAGCTCGTGGTGAGCGAACTGAAATTCACCGCTGAAGCTGGAGTGGTTGGGGTTGTCGGGGTCGTTGGCGTTGTCGGGGTTGTGCCCGGAACACCGATGGTGTGATCCCCGTTGAGATCCTGATGGAAAATAGTCTCATACGATTGGACCGTTGTGCTGTTGGCAGCAAGAGCAACGCCGTGGGTCGGGTAGAACTTGAAGTTGCCCTGACTATCCGTAGTCCAGAAGGTGAACTGCCCGCTTGAGTCTTTCCACGCAACATCGTAGCCGCCGCCATCCAGCTTGACTGAGCTGATTGGAATCCAGTCATCGAATTGGCCGGCTGTCACAGCGGCGCCGCTATATTTCAGCTCGGGGCCGGTAGCTCCGAGGAAATAATGGTTGTCGACCTGGACAAGGCCAGTCAATCCAGACGGTGTGGTCGATCCACCACCGATCACCGAATGGAAGGGCTGCGACGCGGCGCTGACATTGCCCGCAACGTCCGTTGCCTTCGCGGTGAGGTCGTGAGTGCCGTTCGACAGAGCGCTGGTGGTGACGCTCCAGCTCCCGTTCGTCGTCCCCGCCGTGGCGGTACCGACGACATTCGACCCGTCATAGACCTTGACAGTGCTGCCAGCCTCGGCCGTTCCAGACAACTGCACGTGGTTGGTATCGACAACAGAGTTCGCCTTCAACGCCGGCGCGGTCGGCGCCGTGGTATCGATGGTGACGGCGAGCGCTGTGGACGTCGCGCTGGCTTTCCCGGACGAATCGGTGCCGGTGGCGGTCAAGCTGTGAGCACCGTCCTTCAGCGCCGCAGTCGTCAGGCTCCAGTTGCCGCTGGCGTCGGCCTTGATGGACCCGACCTGAGTGTTGCCATCGAACACCTTGACAGTGGCATTGGCCTGGGCGGTGCCCTTGAGCGTCAGCGTGTTGTCGTTGGTGATGTTGTCTCCGGCCTTGCCGCTGTCGTTCGAGAAGGAGACGATCTTCGGCGTCGCGGAAGGCTGCGTCGGCGGCGTCGTCGTCGGGCCACCGATCACCGGATCGACCACCTGCGAGGCAGCACTGACATTGCCGGCAACGTCCGTCGCCGTGGTCGTCAGCGTATGAGATCCGGTCGACATGGCGCTAGTGGTGATGCTCCAGGTACCATTCGCGGCCGTCGTCCCGGTACCGACCAGGTTCGTCCCCTCATAGACCTTGATCGTGCTGCCCGCCTCGGCGGTGCCGGACAACAGCACCTTGTTCGTGTCGACGACCGAATCGCTCTTCACGGCCGGGGCAGTCGGAGCAATATTGTCGACCGTCACCGTAAGCGCGGCAGAAGCGGCGCTGGTCTGGCCGCTCGTGTTGGTGGCCGTTGCCTTCAGCACGTGCTGGGCGTTGGTCAGCACCGACGTAATATACTCCCAACCCCCGCTCGCATTCGCAGTGGTAGTACCGATCTGCTTCGTGCCGTCGAAGATCTTGATGGTGCTATTTGCCGCAGCGGTCCCCTTCAACTGAAGCGTGTTGTCGCTGGTAATACCGTCGCCGACTTTTCCTGTGTCGTTCGAGTATGAAGCGATCACCGGCGCGTCCAGAGGGTTGCTCGGAGGCGTGCTCGGAGCGCCGCCGCCTTCCACCGGCAAAGGCGCCGGGATGAGATCGCCCGGAACGAGTTGACCATTCACGATCGTCGCGGTGCGTACGTTTTCCCACTGAGTGATGTGTATTTTCGCATTCACTTGCTGAAAGAGTAGCGGGCCACCACCAAAGGGTCCCACAAAATACACGTCCTTGAGAGCTACCGTGATATCTTGATCATCGGCGGCAATACGCAGTCCATACGGACCGCCCTCGAACATCACATTGTCCAGCGTGAGCGACCCGCCATAATTATCCGCAATCCAAATTCCAGCGGTCGCATTTGAGTTGTTGTGGGACACAATAGATGAATTTGTGACGGTGATATTCCCGCTGGCCCCGGGGGCATAGGCCTGAATACCATCGGCGTGATCGCCCGCCAGTCCGGTTGTTTCGATATACGAGTTATTGATGTTGAAGTCGCCGCCGGTCCCAACGCGCACGCCTTCCCTTGAATCAATGCGGACGGTGTCGAGGTTGAACGAGCCCGTGCCTCCGACCGACGCATCGCCGCTGGACATGTCGCTGATACTCTTATTCGAAAGCGTCCCGCCCTGTGCAACCGAAGCGCCATTGATATTAGTGACGCTGTTAAACATCGGGTCATTCCAGCTCAGCGGAATGGATACCATCTAGTTCTCTCCTAATAGTGCCTATCTAGTTTGTCCCAGGCACCCGCCCAATTTTGTCCCGAGCGACGATACCCCAAGTGCAGCTCTGCTAGCGCAGCGCCCGGGTATGCGTCTTGGTCGTTGGCAGAGGCTTTTTTGGGACGACATGACGGCCCACCCAAGGTGATTTCTTAGCTACCCTGGTCAAAGTCTCAGTGTGCTCGAAAAACCACAAGAAGAATAAATCCGGTGTTCTGAGCACCGCAACCATGGCCTCAAGATAAGGAGCGACAATTTCGGCGCAGTTAATTGGATTGCGAAAAAACGCCGGCTTTCTGGCAGTTCTGGTGCAGAGTAAATTTCGCATCAAGGCATTTAATAAGATCACGGCGTTTAATAGGACCCGATAGCTGCAAGAACGGTTTGTTTTTCGCGCGGCACTCGTTTCATAGTGCTGTAACGGCGAGCCTCAACATATGCTGGGGAATACTGGGAGCCCCCGAATCATCCTGCCCCGTCAATATTATCTTGGGGACAAAAACGATTAAATAATCGAACCGTCGAGGATCGATGGATCTGCCATCAGATACCTGCGCTGAATACGCCCACCGGTTGGAAAATACAGATATTGAAACGAGCATTTCGCCCGCCAAAATCAAGAACATACTCGTGTCGATTTTCGGATCGATTGCCGTTGGGGCGGTATTGGAGGGGACAGTTGACATGCCGTCGCTCCCTCCGCCATCCGGGTAACCTCAAACCAATGGCGTGTGCTTGGATCTGATTGGGATCGGCGCGCCGATCAACCAAGCTGTTGCGGCCCAGGCGCGGCGTCCGGCCGCCCCGTCTTGCCCTTTGCGCCGTCCAGCAAGCCCACGAAAGCAACTCTTCCGGCCGACAAGGAGCCTTTGAGCATATATCGCGCTGCAAACAACAGCCCGACTCCGAAATGGCAGATCCAGCGCCATCCCGCAAAGCGCCGAGCATAGAGAATGCCGTTGCGAGCAGACAGATAGATCGAGAGATGCGAGCGCTTCTCGAGGGCAACGGCAGATCCGATGGTCGTTCCCCCAATGTGGCGAACGACAGCTTTGCTCGCGAAGCCAATGCGGTGCTTTCCCCGCCGGCGTCCCCAATCGAGGTCTTCCATATAGAGGAAATAGTCCTCGGCCATGAGACCGACGTCTTCGACGAACGCTCGCGTTACCAGAACACACGCGCCGCTTACGGCATCGATCCTGCCAAGGTCCTCGGCCGATGGTGCGCTACCCGCTGGCGCATTCCTTCCTACGGCGACGACGCGGCCCGTCACACGGGACCAATGCAATCCGTAGTTGATGACCTTGTCGGGGCTGTTGTCGAAAACCAGGCTTCCGCCAACCATGCCGAATCCCTCGGCAGACTTGGCAATTAATTCCGACAGGCTACGGCTATCCACTTCGGTATCGGGATTAAGGACAAGCACTGAACCCCAGTCGGGGACGCCGAGTAGTGGCTCTAGCCACGCGTTGACGCCGCCTCCGTAACCGAGATTTTCGGTCGCGAGCCCAACTCGGACGACATTCGCGCGATTCTGAAATCGGCATTTCGCCACTGAGACCAGTCGTTTCTGTGGCTGGTCAAGAGTGTCCGACGCATCGGAAATTCGTTGCAACGTTCGATCCGACCCCACGAGCGCAGCCAGTAATCTCCCGTAGGCTGTTTCCCCGCCATTTTCGCAAATGAAGACCTCAAAGTGATCCCAATCCGAACGAGCGAGTGACTTCAAGCAACGATCGACATCATCGGCATTGCAGTATGAGACGATGATGACAGCAAGTTTGACGCTAGCGGTCGACATAGCCCGGACACCTTCTCATTTGCTGTCGACGCTGACGAATGACCGTCGCCCACTAAAGACCTGCGCGTGTTCGAACGCAGCCTCCGACAGACCCAGTCCCAGAAATTCTCTGACGGCAACGCCAAAATGCACTAGGCCGTGTGGACTCTTGGGATTCTCAAATCAGATTGAACGTGATTCAAGGCTTTCTTTTAGGAGGAAGCCT
>NZ_JBEGDB010000237.1:0-10660 GCF_043638955.1 Bradyrhizobium sp. 31Argb
GTTTTCGAGCGAAGTGGACACCGGTTCGCGTGAAGAAAACGCGTCAAAACAAGAATCTAGAGCTTCGGTTCTGATTCCATCAGAACCGAAAATGCTCTAGACGCCGGTCACGAAGCCGTAAGCGGGCCACAAACATTTAATGCGTGATGAAGCGGCCCCCTGCCCGCTCTGGCGGCGTCGCCGTGGACCGGGTACACCATCCGCACAATGGCGCATCACGAAACGCTCTATCGGCCCGACATCGACGGGCTGAGGGCAATCTCCGTTCTGCTGGTCGTCGGTTATCATGCCCAGCCTTGGCTGGTGCCGGGCGGCTTTATCGGCGTTGACGTCTTCTTCGTCATCTCCGGCTTCCTGATCACGCGGATCATCCTGACGAGGGTCGATGTCGGCACCTTCTCTTTCGCCGATTTCTATGCGCGGCGCGTTCGCCGCATCTTTCCAGCCCTCGTCGTCGTGCTTACCGCGACCTATCTGGTTGGATGGTTCGCGCTGCTGCCCGATCAATTCGTGCTGCTCGGCGAGAACATTGCCGCCGGCGTCGCCTTTGCGGCCAATCTGTTCCAGCTCAGGCAAACCGGGTATTTCGCGCCTGCCGCCGCGGACAATCCGCTGCTGCATCTCTGGTCGCTGGGCGTCGAAGAGCAGTTCTATATCTTCTGGCCGCCGGTGATCCTTCTTCTCTCCGCGACCGCAATCCGCGGCCGATGGATCGCGCTCATCGCGCTGGTCTCGTTTGCGTTCAGCCTGAGCATCTTCTTCGGCTACGAGACCGTCGCGTTCTACTCACCGCTCACGCGCGCCTGGGAGTTGCTCGCGGGCGGACTTCTTGCCCACCTGGTCGTACGGAAGAGCGTTAGCTGGGACAAGCGGATCGGCGAGTATCTTGCCCTGGTGGGCCTTGCCGCGATCCTTGGTCCGGCGCTGCTGTTAGATCGCACCAGCGCATTCCCGGGCCTCTACGCCCTGCTGCCGGTGTTCGGCGCGGTATTGCTGATCGCCACGCCGAATTCGGCCGTGAACAAGATGCTGCTGTCGAACCGACCAATGGTATGGATCGGCCTGATCAGCTATCCGCTTTATCTCTGGCATTGGCCGGTCCTGTCCTATCTCGGCATTCTGCGCAACGGCGTGCCGAACGTCATGGAGATCTGGGCGGCGGTCGCCGTCTCCGTGATTCTTTCCTGGCTGACATTCCGCTTTGTCGAAATTCCGCTTCGCCACTACGACCGGGCAGTCAAGAGACTAGCGCTCGGTCTCGCCCTGGTGGGCATTGCCGGTCTCGTGACCATCGCCGCGGCCGGATTCGATTTTCGTTTTCCTGTGGAGGTGCAGGCGATCGCGCGGACCCAGGCGAAGGACAACGCGGGATTTAGCGACAAGTGTTTCCTGGAAACGCCGGGCGCTGAATTCAACGCTGACTGCATCGAGCAAGGAACGCAGCCGCTCGTATTCTTGTGGGGCGATTCCACCGCGGCCGCGCTCTATCCGGGCTTGAAGGAAGCAGAGGCCGCGAGCGGATCGTTCCGGCTGGCGAGGTTCAGCGCACCGGGCTGCGCGCCGATCCTGGATTCGGGCGCGAATGCGCGCTGCGACGAAGTCCATCGCACCGCCTTCGGCCTACTTCAGTCCGCGCATCCGGATGTCGTGCTGCTCCATGCCATGTGGGGTACGAACAACGACCTCGACAAGTTGCGCGAGACGATCGCACGGCTGCGCGCCAGCAAGGTCCGGCGCATCGTGATCCTGGGTCCACTGCCGGTCTGGAAGCGAACGCTTCCCCATACGCTCGTCAATCACTACCGGGCTTGGCACGAGATTCCGGAGAGGATCGCGGTGGGCGTATCGGGCTTGGACAATGATCAGCGGATGGAGGCTTTCAGCAAAGCCGAAGGAATCGAGTACATCTCGGCCTGGCATACGCTGTGCAATGCTGCGGGCTGTCTGACCGGAATCGGGACCAACGCCAACCAGGTGCTGATAACCGATATCGTGCACCTGTCCGACGCCGGCTCGAAGTTTCTGATCAGAGCGATCGGCAAGGAATTGCTACCGTTTCCACCGCGCCCGTGAGGACGGCGGCTTCGACCTGTTATGGTAAACGATCTCTTCCGATTGACGCGGTGTTACTCTTTTGTCACCTCGGTGGAAATTGGGACTGCCATAACTTGGGATGCTTGATTCCGGAGGCAACCTTTGCTGCAGTCGAATGAGGCCGAGGTGTGCCATGAAATGGATGAAAGAACGCGATCTCCTGATCGCTCAGACAATGGCGTTCGTGCAATCGGTGACCGGCAAGAAGCCCGACGCCGAGTTGTTGTCGCCGGCCACCGAAACGACCGTCCGCGCGACCATAACCACCGCCGTGGTTAACGTCGAAGCCGTGCTCGCCGAGCCGACAGCGATCATCCCGGTCGCCGTCCCGCCCAAGCCCGCTCAGACGATGCCCGCTCGGACAATGCACCCTGAGGCAAGGCCATCTCAGGCGAAGCCGCCTCAGATCGCGGGTCTCGACCTCCCCGCCGA
Source organism: Bradyrhizobium sp. 31Argb (assembly GCF_043638955.1). Taxonomy (NCBI): domain Bacteria; kingdom Pseudomonadati; phylum Pseudomonadota; class Alphaproteobacteria; order Hyphomicrobiales; family Nitrobacteraceae; genus Bradyrhizobium; species Bradyrhizobium sp. 31Argb. The sequence goes on from NZ_JBEGDB010000237.1 coordinate 2,527, forward strand.
TTTCCAGTCCGAAATCCGTGCCCGGGTGGCAAGCTTCCGCGCGCACCAGGAGCGGTTCACCCGCGAGCGCGAGGAATATTGCCGTGCCACCATGGCCAAGGTCCGCGCCAGCCTCGGCGAGGGCACCTAGCCGCCCCGCTCCACCGAATAGAGTAGTCCCCCGACTGTCCCGCTAACGTCTTGGCGGTCAGAGCCAGGCCCATACCAGCAGCATATTGGCCACGGAGGCGACCAACAGCGCCACAGTGAGCGTGACATGCACGCGTTCGCTGGATGTGTGCAGAACCGTTGTCATGGCCTGGACCATCCGGCGATTCTAGCACCGGAGTCTTGCGGATTCTTTTTTGCGGGATTCACCACTTATTAGGGACTCAAGATGGGGTGACGGACGCCCTCACCTGGGCGTGAAACAAGACGGTTGGCGACGCTGAAACTCGGGGGGCGGGGTCGGCGTTGACTGCCTTTGCGGAGCCGCGAATAAGAATGCCCTACGCGCTGTTTTCCAACGACGCCAAGCTGAGCAAGGCCTATCCGACTGAGGCGGATGTCTGGAAGGTCGCCCGGAAGAGCGGCCTGGTCGTGGACGTGGCGACGGAGGATGACAAGGCCGCCCCGCGGCCGGTCCTGGACAATGATTACGAGATCAGGCCCTGCCAGGCGGAGCCGAACGAAGACCCTGCCAAGAACAAGGCCGATGCCGAACGCGAGGCGCGGATCGAGCCACAGCTCTCGCCGCCCGAGCCGCCGCAGGAAGAACCCTTACGGCGTCGCGCTCACCAGTGAGGCCTGCTCCGAGGCCAGCGTCACGCACGCCTTGCGCCGGTGTAATCCCCTGATCGCGCCGGTGACCTTGAGCACCTTGCCAACCCCGCAGGCCGGATCCTGAACAAAGGCGACTTCGTAGGGCGCGAGAAGCAGCGGCTCGGATTTCAGCACGGTCTGGGCAAGGCATGGCGATATCGCCGCAGAGAAAATCAACCCTAACGCAAAAGCACGCATGTTCGTATGTCCACCTGGCCCGGCGGCCGGCATAATAAACCATCGAGGGTGAAAGTTCCGTGCACTGCAAAAATTATTTTTCGCGGTGCCGGTAGCCCTGCAGCAAAAGGGCCGGCGGGGAAGCCGGCCCTCGCCCCCGCGGAAACCCGCGATCAGTATTTGGAAGCGACCGGCCCGCCCCAGCCGAAGCGGTAGTTCACGCCGACCTTGACCGTATGCTCGTCGTCCCGGAAGCGGGAGCCGACGATCTCGGCCGGACCGGAGGTGAAGGTCGTGTGGCCGAAATTGTAATACTGGTACTCGGCCTTGGCCGACCAGTTCGGCGCAAACATGTATTCGAGACCGGCGCCCACGGTGTAGCCATTCTTGCGGTTACCGTCGGTCGTGAAGGGCTGCGGCACGCCGGCGAAGGCGACGCCGATGTTGCTGTTCTCACGCCAGGCATAACCGCCCTTGGCGTAGAGCAGCGCCGGGCCCCAGGTGTAGCCGATCCGGCCGGTCACTGAGCCGAGCTGGTCGGTGTTGCCCGTTACCACCGTTCCAGCGGGGAACACGAAGCCATTATTGCTGGCGCCCGTCAGCCAGCTGTATTGCGCCTCGACGCCCGCCACCCAGTTCGGCGCGAACTGATAGTCAAAACCGCCCTGCACGCCGCCCAGGAAGCGCGCGTCGCTGCCCAGCAGATTGTTGCCGTCGGTGAAGCCGCCGCCGATATGTCCGCCGATATAGAAACCGGTCCAATTGTAAACCAACGCCGGCGCCGTATAGGCCGGCGGTGCCTTGGTATAGGGCCGCGCCGGCATATCAGCCGCAAAAGCCGGGCCGGCGAATGCGGCCAGGGCGACTGCGCCAAGCAAACACTTCTTCATGGTAGTTCCCCATTTACTCACGTCGCGACATCAATCCAAACAACGTGACTTCAATTAGGTTGCTTTGGGGCACCGCCAGAGCATCACGTGTTCGTCACCGTGACAGCGCCGCAACATCACCCGTTGGTTCCATTGCATGGAAGAATTTTCCTCCGGTTAATCCGGAGCCGGCCACCAGAACGGATGTCGAATCTGACTAAGCCGAGGTTCAACCCTCGCCGAGAAGTGATCCGATCCCGGTAACCCTCCGGCCACCGAACCGGCGCTACCGCGACATGTTCTCCAGCTCCGGAAATGGCGCGTAGGTCGCGCCGGCGCAAGGCTCGGTAGCATTTTCCATCATGCGGTCGAGGCGGCCATCGACGTACACGATCGCGCGCTCTCGCGTCGGCCGATAGGCGCCGTCCGAGTCGCGGGCGCTGAAACGCAGGCAGGTGATGTAGCGCAGCCGCCCGCCCACCGTCCGCTGCACCGGCTCGGCCATGGCTGCGTCCCGCACGCCGGTGGGATCATTGAGATAGGTGTGCATGAACGCCACGGTCTCGACGCGGTAATTCTTCGGAAACGGCTGGTCGGCGACACCGCGGTCATCGGTGAAACTGATCGACCTGTTGTCGTCGCTGCTCAATGCGGAGCAGGCCGCGAGCGCGATCGGCAACAGCAGGATCGCCGTAAGTCTTGCTTTCTTCCCCAAGTTCCTTTCGCCCCAAAGTCGACTGCATCGGTCCCGGCGGTTTCTTAGACTGGCTAGCGGCGAAAGGGAATTCGGATCTCGGCGTCGGCTCAATGCACCATCCCACGGCCATTGGGGATGCAATGGCCGTGGGTGGGCCTGATATCCGCCGGCGCGGTGGGGCAATGTGGATCAAAACCGCGGCGGACGGACCAGTCGTGAAAGCCAGGGTTCAGCCGCGCTTGGCGGGCCGCACGATGTGCTTGACCGCGACCTTCGGCGTGACATGCGTCTTGATCACACCGATGTGCTTGTGGTGGCCATGATGGCGGACGTAGCGCTGGTGCTTATGATGGTGGCGCACCATCTTGGCATTGGCATTCAGCGCCTTGGGCTTCGCCAGCTCGGACTTGATCACCGGCGCGTGGGTCGTCTTGCCATAGTTGCCGGCAAACGCGGGCGCGGCCATCACGGAAACCGCAAGCAGCGCCGCGGAAATGGTCTTGAGCATGGTTGTCTCCTCTTCCAGGGATCGCTGAGACCTCCGGTCGGATGGCCGGGCTCGCCGATCAGTGACGATGACCTTAAGTCGGCGGCGCTGAACCCACGCTGAAACGCGCGGACGGAATTCGTTCATCTGCATGACATCCTGTTCATGTCCGTGACTGCGTCACGTCTGCGAGGCGTGAGTTTCAAAATGGCGTGCCGAAGCGGGAATGTTTCGGAGCACCGGGAGAGGCATGCAGAAATTCGCGATCAGGCTGTTGACGCTCGCCATGTTGTCGCTGACGCTTGCGGCAGCGCCCGTCGTTACCGCGGTCTATGCCGCGCCGGATAACGATCCGCCCCCGCCGCCGCCGCCCAAGGGCAAGAAGAGGTCGGAGATCCGCCCGAGCGTCGAACAGGCCGCCTTCGAGAATGGCTATCGTTCCGCCTATGCCACGATCTACGACCGCCACGATTATGCGAACGCGATCGAGCAATTGAAGGCGCTGCACCGCGACGACACCGCCGCCGTCGCCAACCTGATCGGTTATTCCTATCGCAAGCTCGGCGACTACAAGCTGTCGCAAGTCTGGTACGAGCGCGCGCTGAAGGCCGATCCGAACCACGTCAAGACCTGGCAGTATTACGGTCTGTGGCAGGTCGAACAGGGCAACCGCGACCAGGCGCAGTATCATCTCAACCGCATCGCCCAGCTCGCCGGCACCAACAGCGAGGAATACCGCTCGCTCGCCGCCGCACTGGAGAAGCCGCCCGGCACCGGGCTGGTGTATTGAGGCCGGTGCTCCGCATTCGTCCCTTCTCCCCTTGTGGGAGAGGGCGGAGGCTGAATAAACCCTATCTTCTCCGTCTCTTGATGGGGTTAAACAGTCCCGGAGTCTGCATTTCGAGTCTGGTTTTGCAGCGTTTATTCTAGGCGAAAATAAACTTGTGAGAGAAGCCCGGAGAGAGGCCTTTCCGGCCGTGGATGAGTGTGGCGCCCCGCCGGAATGAACGCATGGGACGGGCTGGAAGCGGCCCGGGATAGGTCCGAAAATGGCGCGCGGAGGGCGGGTTTGACGGGTGAAAATGGCCGACGAAAAACTGGTCTTTGGTCCGCGTTGTAGGTCCCGATTTTGTCGCCAAATTCGAGACCGACGGGACCGTGCGTCGCGCGGCGCCGATCCTCAAGGCGCTGGTCGGTATGACCGATGCTGAGGCCCGCGAGCACATCAAGGCGAAGGGTTGGCGCGCGAGCGTCGTGCCCGATCGCCCGACGATCGTCCAGGCGTTGCCACGCCTGATCGAGAGCGGCATGGCCTCGACCGCGCTCGTGACTCACGTGGTGGTCTCGAAGTTCGCCTGGTATTTGCCGCTGTACCGGCAGGTGCAGATTTTGGCCGGCCAGGGCGTCCATCTTGACCGGTCGACGCTTGCCGGCTGGGTGAAGCGTGCGGCCTGGTGGCTCAAGAGCCTCTACTATGAGCTCCAGCTGCGCACAATCGCGGCCGCGCCGCGCGTGTTCTGCGACGAGACCCCGATGCCGGTGCTCGATCCCGGACTGCCGCGGGTCTTGATGATCTTGCGCAAGCTACGATGCAGCGCCTCGACCGCGTTGGTCGTGTAGATCATCTTGCGGACACCAGGAGCGAACGCGAAGAACGGCACGACCTGTTCCCAGGCGCGGCGCCAGGCCTGGCCGATCGCCGGATAGCGCTTGCCCCATTCGTCCTCGAACTCCTCGAGCCGGACCAGCGCCATGTCGGCATTCTCGGCCCGGTAGATTGCCTTGATGGCAGGCAGGATCGCCTTGCGATTCTTCCAGGCTACAAACGCCAAGCTGTTGCGGATCAGGTGCACGATGCAGGTCTGCACCACGGTCTGCGGATAGACCGAGGCGATCGCCTCGGGAAAGCCCTTGAGCCCATCGACCACCGCGATCAGGATATCGTTGACTCCACGCGTCTTCAGGTCGTTGACGACCTTGAGCCAGAATTTGGCACCTTCGGTCTGCTCAATCCACAAGCCCAGAACCTCCTTCTCGCCGTCCGGATTGAGCGCCAGCGCGACATAGACGGCCTTGTTCTTGACCATGCCTTCATCGCGAATCTTGACCCGCAGCGCGTCGAAAAATACCACCGGATAGACCGGGTCGAGCGGCCGACTTTGCCATTCCCGAACTTCGTCGAGAATCGCGTCGGTGACCCGGCTGATCAAATCCGGCGAGACTTCGGCCCCATAAAGTTCAGATAAATGCCCCTGGATCTCACGCACCGTCATGCCGCGCGCGTAGAGGCTCAGGATTTTGTCGTCAAAGCCGTCGAAACGGGTCTGGCCCTTGGCGATCAATAGCGGCTCAAAGCTGCCGGCCCGGTCGCGTGGCACAGCTATGTCGATCTCGCCGTCCTCGGTCAGGATTGTCTTCGCGCTGGTTCCGTTACGGCTATTGCCGCTGCCGCGGCCAGCCGGGTCCCCCTTCTCGTAGCCAAGATGATCGCTCAGCTCCGCACCAAGCGCCCGCTCAATCAGCGCCTTCTTCAGCTGCTTGAAAAGCCCGTCTGCACCTGTGAGGTCTTCAGGCTTCTCATAGTTAGCAAGCAGTTGATCCAGTAGTTCAGGTGTAATCGTCGTGTCGGTCGTCATGTGAGTCTCCTCGGTAAGGTAAACTCACAGAAACCTGCTTACACATTCTTTCTGACACCCTCGGTGGCGTCGTACGCAATGTCCGCTCGATTACCTCAGCAACCTGATCGTCGTTGATGGTTCGAGGGCGGCCGGGGCGAGCTTCGTCAAGCAGCCATCACAGCGATCCCTCAAGAATCGGCGGCGCCACTTGCCAACGGTGTGTTCATGGATGCCGAGTTCGGCAGCCACAGACTTGCTTGGCAAGCCGTCTGCACACCGCAGGATCGCACGGCACCGCTCAGACAGCGACCGAGCTACACGATGACGACGAACTTGCCTCTCTAAATATGCTCGCTCTTGCAGACTCAGCACCAACGGTTCGATTGGCCGGCCTCTCACACCTGCATTCGCCACAAGCGCTCTCCTCTATAGAGATTCGCGCCATCATATAATGTGACGAACTTACGTTCCAGATGACTAGATCCAGTAGTCATCACCATTGCCAGGTGCCCTATCAATCAAGGCGCGAAACCCGCCATTCCAAACAAATCCAAGCTCGGGGTTCCAACGCACCAAGGCGGCGTAATCGTGTCCCGCTTGTCGGCTGTTGGCCTATCTGCGATCTCGGAGAATGCAAGAGACCAACATGGGCTTCGGAGTTGCTTTCGTCGGGCTCCTGGTCGTCGCGCTCTGCTTCATCGTGCCGCCGATCCCCGGAGGAAAGAAATGTTTCGGCGCATGGCCGCGCCGCGATAGAACCGTCGTTGCCCTCCCTATCGTGACGGTAACCATGGCTGTCGCGGACATATCCGCGGTTTCCCGAAATTGAGACCCAAACGCGACTTGCCCTGCTGTGCCGAAAGGGATGGCCGGGTTTACTTCGTTTCTGGATCGCTCTCCGCATCAGACCGGATATGCTCGGCAAGCAGCCGGCACTGGTCGCATGAGCGATATCGTTTCCACGCCGAAGCGCAGATCATTGTTCCGGCCGCGATGATGTCGCTGGTGGTTGTCAGCCTGCTTCTGCTTACCTATTCGGTGGGCGCGCTCATCGCGGGCTGCGCCGGTGACTGAACAGACCGTGCCAAGACAGGGCGTCTTTGACTCTCCGCATAGATGGATGGTTGCGATTCTTCTTCCAGTCACAAGTGCGCGGCCGCCGCAGCCTGTGCTTCGAAAGGATTCCTTCGAGATTCATCCGGTAGGCTCGAATGGCCCGGTTCAATCTCGCCTCCTTCGAAAGGGCCGCGCAGCCTTTTGGCCGACTGGTCAGCAGCTTCGCCAGCTTTGCCTTTCGACTGTCGGATTCAGCCTCGCACACAAGGTCTGGCCGGTGTCGGCGAGAGCCGCTTCAGCCAGTTCTATCGACACAAGCCGACCTCAGCTCCTGAGCCGGTTTTGCAGGGCCAGCCGACTGACCCTGAGGTTCTTAAGGTTCAGCAGGTCCGGCTGTCCTGTTGCCAATCGCCTGACCAGCTCCCGGGTGCCGTCCACGACAAAGACGCCGCAATCATAGGTGTTGCTCTGCTGGCGCATTGCGGCCCGTTGCGGGTTGGCCCCCAGCCGTCGTGCGAGCTCCGCTGCGGGCCCGTCATTATATCCCACCTGAGAGCCGTACCCATCGTCTACCATCAGAGAATCGTAGTAATGGGCAACCGGCGGCCTTGACCGATCGCTGCGATCAACCAGCAGCAGCGACCAGTGACTGCCGCGCCGCTCTATCTCCGCGCCGGCATCGTTTACCGGCAGGAACAGGAAGTCGTCTGTATGGCCAATCCAATTGAGTGCTTGTGCCGCGAGCGCGTCTGACCGCACCATTTGGGCTATCAGGGGATTCACGAACTGCGTCCGGGCGGCGAGATCCGGATTGCTCTCCTGCAACTCCTGTGTCAGGAGCTCATAGTCCCGCTGGATATGCTCGTTCGACAGCCAGTCCGTGGCACCTAGCACGCGTCCGCTGCGGCCGGCGGAAGAGGCGCCGGTAACTGACGTACCGGTCCGGGCATCTGGGACGGGGGAAGGGCGAGGATGATGGATGAATTGCGCATCGCGGCGTCCTCGCGTCCGCAATGTGATCGAGTAGGTCTCACCGTTGATGGAGACCTGCCTTGGGCCGCTGAACTGGGTCGGCAGGACGCCGATGTTATCCAGGGCATCGAGCAGGAAATCCGGCACCGGCCGGGAGCCATGCTGCCAATTCTCGCCGACGAGAGGTCCGATATCCTCAAGCTCCACAAGCGAGCCCGATGCGCCGACGACAAAGCCGGCAGGGCCGAGCACCGGCGCTGATTGAGCATCATCGCGCAATTCGGATGGCGTCGGCGCATTCAGGTCAACGAAAGAGTCCAGACCCGCGTAGGTATTTGAACGAGCTCCGGCCAGGTGCGCTGGTGCAAAGTGAGCATCATCGCGCAATTCGGATGGCGTCGGCGCATTCAGGTCAACGAAAGAGTCCAGACCCGCGTAGGTATTTGAACGAGCTCCG
>NZ_JBEGDB010000237.1:10758-12519 GCF_043638955.1 Bradyrhizobium sp. 31Argb
TGGCGTCGGCGCATTCAGGTCAACGAAAGAGTCCAGACCCGCGTAGGTATTTGAACGAGCTCCGGCCAGGTGCGCTGGCGCAAACTGAGCATCGTCGCGCAATTCGGATGGCGTCGGCGCATTCAGGTCAACAAACGGCTCAAGGCCGGCGTAAGTGTCTGAGCGAGCCCTGGCAGTTGACGATGACGCTGGTTCTTGCATCTCCTTCCTCAACAAAGCCCAAGCTCCCTCGCTCGGGGTGGCTGGGGTTGCGGGAAGCGCCTGCGACGGGCTGGGCCGCCCAGCGCCCAGCCCGGACGGCAAAGCCGGCTGCTCGCGGGCTTCTGGCCCTAGAGCATGGTTCGCCTCGACGAGTTTTAAGTAATTCCGAAGGTGCGCCAAATCGGGATCATATAGCCTGCGTTCAGTCAGTTTGAATGCAATCACATCGTCGCGCAGCGTAAAGTCCTTCCTGTCGGAGCGGTTAAGTCGGCCAGCCATGCTCTCCCTGCCATTTTCTTTAAGCCACGCACCCAGGGTATGAAGACGTGCAGCCCGCTCCTGGGCAGACTTCCTTGGCTCAAGATTTTTCAAGGCCTGGTCGAGCGCGCCATCTATGAGGGCGGCGTCTTCGGGATAACGACCCAGATGCCATGAGCTACTTGCGCCGGATGCGCGCTCCGCGCGCTGAAACTCGTCAATCATCTTCAACGCGGGCCCGAGGGTTGTGTCGTTCGGACGCAACTTTTTAGCGTGCTTGATGCGTGACTCGTGATCTAGCCTGGCGATTGCGTGGCCCTCGCGGTTGAGCGCTTCAGAAAATATGCGAAGGCTGCCGCTATAGTTCGCAACGGCCGTTGCGGGTCGCCTGCTGCTACGAGCTGCGCCCTCGATGAGGGCTTGGTCTTCGGCTGGAATACTCCGTTGCCGCCCACGCTGGGAACGGCCTGACGTACCACCGGGTTCAAGATACTCCCGAAGATAACGCAAGCCAGTAATAATTTTCCGGTTGTCGAATTTATTGGCGTGGGCTACCAGCGAATTGTGATCGAGCGCAGAAATCGATTGCCCATTACGTGCGAGATCTTCTCCAAGACCACGAAGAACCGTTACATAACCATCGACCGTTGCCGCGCGCAGTCCCCGGCGTTCACCTGCCGACCGAATGGCGTTGTCGATGATGGAGGCGTCTTCATTAGACAGATGGGGAGTGTATACATCTCGATGCGCGGGCGCCGCTGGGACGGGAGCGGCATCGGCTTGTTGCACCTCATCCAAGCGTTGCTCAAAGCTCGGATGCCCAGCCTCGTCCGCTTGCCCCCCTGACCTGACTGTTGCTTCGCCAAGGCGGGGTGATACCCACGTTGCCAGTCGGGGACTGAAAATATTGAATCTGTTCGGATCCATCGCGACCTCGTTCGACTGGACTTCAGCAATGAGACAGCAGGCTACTGTCGCAACCTGACGAGAGGCTGACGTCGTGGAACCGGCGCTGCCAGCGGCGCCCCCAAAGCTCGCAATCCGAAGACTTTCAAAATCCGTCGTGCCTCAGTTTGAGATTTTTCCGGCCCACCAGATCGTCGTCCATTGGATTGGGGCCAAGGTCCGGGGTCAATTGAGCCACCAGATTGCAGGTGCGGCAATGAGAGCCCAGCGAGGAAGTTTCTGGCGAGCTTGTCACAGCGCTTGACATGTGGCGGAAGTCTTACTCATAGGTCAGAAATATAGGCGACATCTGGATGCTTGAAGAAGGAACGCACCAAAGCTGGTCTGTTGCCGATG
>NZ_JBEGDB010000238.1:0-12476 GCF_043638955.1 Bradyrhizobium sp. 31Argb
AAACAATCCTTCGCGGACCAAGAAATATCCGCTCAACAAGCCCCTTTACGCCGAGCGTCACCTCGTCGAATGCTGCTCTTGATCCGGAGCGGAAAGATCAGGCCCAGGCGCGCTCGCGGCTGGCCTTGGCCTCGTAGTCGTCGATCGACGACTTCTTCTCCATCGTCAGCCCGATATCGTCGAGGCCGTTGATCAGGCAGTGCTTGCGGAACGGGTCGATCTCGAACTTCACGGCGCCGCCGTCGGGACCGCGGATTTCCTGATTCGCCAGGTCGATCGTCAGCGTCGCATTGGCGCCGCGCTCAGCGTCGTCGAACAGCTTGTCGAGGTCTTCCTGGGCAACGCGGATCGGCAGGATGCCGTTCTTGAAGCAGTTGTTGTAGAAGATGTCGCCGAACGAGGTCGAGATCACGCAGCGGATACCGAAATCGAGCAGTGCCCAGGGCGCGTGCTCGCGGCTCGATCCGCAGCCGAAATTGTCGCCGGCGACCAGGACCTTGGCATTGCGATAGGCCGGCTTGTTGAGCACGAAATCGGGATTCTCGCTGCCATCGTCCTTGTAGCGCTGCTCCGAGAAGAGCCCCTTGCCAAGGCCGGTGCGCTTGATGGTCTTCAGGTACTGCTTGGGGATGATCATGTCGGTGTCGACATTGATGATCTTCAATGGCGCCGCGACGCCTTCCAGCTTGGTGAACTTATCCATCGATCGCACTTCCCGGTTCAAGGTGGGAGAGGGGGTTATCTATCCCGAAAAACCCCCTGGAAAAAGGCTAATTTGCGCATGGGGCCTTTGTCTGACGCGTTTTCTTCACGCGAACCGGGGCCACCCTCGGATCAAGTCCGAGGGCATGCTTCGCTCGAAAACGCTTTAGCCCGCAGCGGCCTCGATCGCCTCCATGTCGGCGTCGGAGAGGCCGAAATGGTGGCCGATCTCATGGACCAGGACGTGGCGGACGATGTGGCCCAGCGTCTCCTCGTGCTCGGCCCAATAGTCGAGGATCGGCCGGCGGTAGAGCCAGATCATGTTGGGCAAGTGCGGGACGTCGCCATGGCTCTGGTGCGGGAGACCTATGCCCTGGAACAGGCCGAGCAGGTCGAATTCGCTTTCGCAGCCCATCTCGTCCATGACTTCGTCGGTCGGGAAATCGTCGACGCGGATGATCACGCCTTCGCAAAGGCCGCGAAAGCGCTTGGGCAGGCGCTCGAAAACGTCATGTGCCATGGCCTCCATTTCGGCGAGCGATGGCGCTTTGGCTGTGGTCCACATGACGCCTGTTTAGCGCGAGTTTCGCACAGGGCGCCAGCGCTGTTGACCTTGTCGCGGCAATCGGAGACCGTACGGCCCGCGAACTGGATTTTGGGTGGGCGTGATGCGGCGGATCGTGATGGGAATGCTACTGGCGGCTTTGGCGGGAGCCTCGCTGCCGGTTGCGAGCGCGCAGGCGCAAACGGCTCCATCGGCAACGCTGGGCGTGCAGGCGGTTGCGCCCACCATCTCTGAGTCCTCCGCACAGCGCCGGCGGCCGCTGCGGCGGATTCCGATCTACCGCCAGGATCACTGGGAACCGGATGTCATCCCGCGCTACAATCCCGGCCCGAACGCCGTGCGCGATTGCACCGCCCACTATGTGCAGGAATACCGGCCGAGCGGTACCGTGATCACACCGCGCATGCACTGCTATTGGCGTCCCGGTTAGCTTTGCGGCTGCCGTATTGCCACTCTTCTAGACAGTCAGAAATCCTGACCTTGGCACGGAACTGAAACGCGCACTCCCGCGTTCACGTCCGCGGCGCAGATTCATTCCCTCCACATTCACGTCGTCCGCTTCTGCTTGCGACCTGCGTCGCGGCAGCCTCACTCGATTCGAATCGATGGTTGCGGACGTGACATCCGAGGACGTTCGGGAGAACAAAAAAATGAAGGTGACAAAACTTCTGGGGCTGGTTGCCGCCAGTTCCCTGCTTGCGCTTGCCGTGCCGGGCGAGCGCGCTCACGCGCTTTCGCTGAACAGCCCCGGCGCCGCTGCGGCGGTTCAGGATGCTCCGAAGCAGATGTCGGAGACGACCGAAGTGCGCTGGCACTCCCGTCGCCATCACCGCCCGCACCGTTGGCATCCTCGCCGCCACTGGCGCCGCTGACAGGCTCGCGGCATTCAACGCAGAGCGCACAGGCCCGTGAGTAACGGGCCTGTTTTTCATTTTCAGCCAAGAAAGTTTCCATTTCAGCCAAGAAACAGGCATGATTGTACCCGTTATCGCCCGCTCGATTGCTGGAGGAGTCATCTCATGAAGGGTTGGATCGGCGCCGCGCTGGTTGCAGGTGTCATGGTATTGGCATCGCCGGCGTCAGTGACGACGGCCGCGGCAGGGCCGCAGCGGACCGTCGCGCAAAAGGCTGATGCAGGAGCCACGGATTTCAGTGCGCGCCGCTACAGGCCCTACTACCGAAACGTTGATCGGTCCTACATCGACTTCTACTACCGGCCCTATCCTCCTTACTCTCGCGCTTACACGCAGCCTTACTACTTCCGACCATATCCATATGACAGGCCGGTCCCGTACGCATTCGGCTTCCGGCATGACCCGTGGTGGTGGTGAGGCGCTGAGCGCTTCCCAAACAGACGGTTGATTGCAATCCTCTTTCGCTCGTGTCGCATTCACGGCGCGTTCACGTCGCTGTCTCTAGCGTCATGATGGGAGCGACCGCACATGCACGCGATGACGACGCACGCCTTCTAGGCGGCGCGATTGCTATTGCGCGCTTCAAGGAGGTTTTCGGAATGAGGAGACGACAATTCGGGCGCGGCATGATCAGTCGCGTCGGCCTTGCGGCTGCCGCGGTGTTCGTCCTTACGACGGCAACGCAGCGCGCCGAGGCGCTCTCACTGGCCAGCCCGGGCGCCGTACCGGCGACGAAGGCGGCGACTGAAGGGCTGGCCACCGAAGTGCAGTTTCGGGGCCATGGCGGCGGTCGTGGCGGCGGTTTCCATGGCGGTGGATTCCGCGGTGGTGGTGGTTTCCATGGTGGCGGCTTCCGTGGCGGTGGTTTCCGGGGTGGTGGTTTCAGAGGTGGGGGTGTCGCGTTCCATCGCGGCGGCGGCTTTCGCGGCGGCGGCGTGGCCTTTCATCGCGGGTTTCGTGCGGCACCGGCTTTCCACGGCGGCTACCGTTATGGCGGCTTCCATCGCTACTACGGCGGCGGCTATCGCTACGCCTACCACCGGCCCTACTTCCACCGGCGTCATTTTCACCGCCGGTTCTACTATGCTCGGCCGTACTATTATCCGCGCTACTATTACCCGCGCCGTTGTCGGATCATCTGGACCTATTACGGCCCGCGCCGGATCTGCCGCCCCTGGTGGTATCGTCACCACTATTGGCGTCCGTATTGGTGAGGCTTCGTAGCCCGGGTGAAGCGTCAGCGTAACCCGGGGCCGGTACGCAATGTTGATGCAAGTGTCCCGGGTTGCGCGTTCCGCTCCACCCGGGCTACGGGCTCGAAATGAGCCGTCTTAATCCCAGTCCCTGAACTTCCAGGACTTCAGCTTCCACGGCGTCAGGTTCTCGACCCGCCATTGCGCCCAGCGGTCCGGCGGCCAGTGGCTGAGGCGCGAGGTTTCTTTCGCCTGAGGCATTGGATCGATCACGCGCGGCATGGTTCGGCGCCGGTTCTGGCGCGTCGCCTCGCTGACCATATCGATATATTCGCGCTTGTCGGCCATGGCTCGGCTCCTTGCGAAAGGATGCATCCGCAAGGAGCAAGTCTGCGCCTCGCTGCTTAACGAGGCGTTTCCGCGATTTATCGAGCTTGAGGGAAAGGTGGTTAACGCCACTCCCTCACGTCGACAAAGTGCCCGGCGATTGCCGCAGCAGCCGCCATTGTCGGCGACACCAGATGGGTGCGGCCCTTGAAGCCCTGGCGTCCTTCGAAGTTGCGGTTCGAGGTGGAGGCGCAGCGCTCTTCCGGCTTCAGCTTGTCGGGGTTCATGGCCAGGCACATCGAGCAGCCCGGCTCGCGCCACTCAAAGCCGGCCTTGATGAAGATCTTGTCGAGACCTTCCGCCTCCGCCTGCTCCTTCACGATGCCCGAGCCCGGCACGATCATCGCGTTGACACTGGCGTTGACGTGCTTGCCCTCGGCGATCTTGGCCGCGGCGCGCAGATCCTCGATGCGGCCATTGGTGCAGGAGCCGATGAAGACGCGGTCGAGCTTGATGTCGGTGATCTTCGTGCCCGCTGTCAGGCCCATATATTTCAGCGCGCGATGCTTGGAGAGGCGCTTGGCCTCGTCCGCGATCTTGTCGGGATCCGGCACGAACCCGGTGACCGAGATGACATCCTCGGGCGAGGTGCCCCAGGTCACGATCGGCGGCAGCTTTGCTGCGTCCAGCCGGAGTTCGTGGTCGAAATGCGCGCCGTCGTCGGAACGCAGCGTCTCCCAGTAGCGCATCGCCGCATCCCAGGCCTCGGCCTTCGGCGCCTTGGGACGGCCGCGCAGGAAGTCGAACGCCTTCTCGTCGGGCGCGACCAGGCCAGCGCGCGCGCCGCCTTCGATCGACATGTTGCAGACGGTCATGCGGCCTTCCATCGACAGCGCGCGGATCGCCTCGCCGGCATATTCCAGCACGTAGCCGGTGCCGCCGGCGGTGCCGATCTCGCCGATGATGGCGAGAATGATGTCCTTGCCGGTCACGCCTTCGGGCAATTTGCCGTCGACGGTGACGCGCATGTTCTTGGCTTTCTTCTGGATCAGGGTCTGCGTCGCCAGCACATGCTCGACTTCGGAAGTGCCGATGCCGTGCGCGAGCGCGCCGAACGCGCCATGCGTCGAGGTATGGCTGTCACCGCAGACGATGGTCGTGCCGGGCAGCGTGAAACCCTGCTCGGGGCCGATGACGTGGACGATGCCCTGGCGCTTGTCGAACTCGTCGTAATATTCGATGCCGAATTCCTTGGCGTTCTCGGCGAGCGCCTTGATCTGCTCGATGCTCTCAGGATCGGGGTTCGGCTTGGTGCGATCGGTGGTCGGCACGTTGTGGTCGACGACGGCCAGCGTCTTTTGCGGCGCGTGCACCTTGCGGCCAGTGGCGCGCAGGCCTTCGAAAGCCTGCGGCGAGGTCACTTCGTGCACCAGATGGCGGTCGATATAGAGCAGGCAGGTGCCGTCTTCGGCTTCGTGCACCAGATGGTCGTTCCAGATCTTGTCATACAGGGTGGTCGGTTTGGACATGAGCATCAGCTCCAGCGATGTTGTGGTAGCGGATCGGCGCGGTTAGGCGCCGGGGCAAACGAAAGGCCGGCGCAGCATCAAGCTGCGCGCGTAAGCTCCGACGTCGCCGAGGTCGCAAAGCGCCCGAAGAACCGGCCAGGCAGCCGCGAGCGATCGTCGATCACGACGCGCTTGATGGGCTCGATGCTGGTCTGATCTGGAACCATTCTACAAATATATAGCAGGCCAATCCGGAAGCGCGAGTGCTTTCAATGCGCGTCACGGCTTCAAAGCCGCGTGCGCGTGAATTCACCCTGAGGAGTGCGCCATCGGCGCGCGTCTCGAAGGCGAGGCCACCGGCGGGGCCTCCATCCTCCTCCCGGCGATGCATAGCATCGTCCGGAGACGCGCGTTCCGCGCTCCTCAGGATGAGGGATTGACACGGGTGTCACCGCACGAAGCAACAAAAAAGCGCGGGGACCGGCCCCGCGCTTTCAGTCACATCCGTATTGGTCGGATGAGCTTACTCGTTGACGGCGGCGGCGCGATCCTGCTTGTCCTGCTTCTCGACAATGCGGGCCGACTTGCCGCGGAGATTGCGCAGGTAATAGAGCTTGGCGCGACGGACCTTGCCGCGGCGCACCACCTTGATCGAGTCGATCATCGGCGACATCACCGGGAAGACGCGCTCCACGCCCTCGCCGTAGGAGATCTTGCGCACCGTGAAGCTCTCGTTGAGGCCGGAGCCCGAACGGCCGATGCAGACACCTTCATAGGCCTGCACGCGGGTGCGATCGCCTTCGACCACCTTGACGTTGACGATCACGGTGTCGCCGGGCGCGAATTCCGGGATCTGCTTGGTCGCAGCGAGCTTGTCGTACTGCTCTTTTTCGAGCTGCTGGATGAGGTTCATTGAAATCTCCATCGGCGGCGCGCCCAGCACCGACGCGGGCTGCGCAAGAATTCGGTCTATCCTGATTGCGGATTTGGGCGCTCCTATAAGGCAAAGCGCGGGCTTTGTCACCCGTCTGTCGTGTTTTTTGTGCCGTGCCGCACGATCCACAAATCCGGCCGCCTGGCCCGGGTCAGGGCCTCGGATTGGGCCCGCCGCCAAGCCGCGACCTTGGCGTGATCGCCCGAAGTGAGGATTTCCGGGATCGGCCGGCCCTCGAATTCCTGCGGGCGGGTATATTGAGGGTATTCCAGTAGTCCCTCGGAGAAGGTCTCGTCCTCCCCGGAGGCCTGCTTGCCCATCACCCCCGGCAACAGCCGTACGCAGGCGTCGATCAGCGCCATGGCGGCGATTTCCCCGCCCGACAGCACGTAGTCTCCGATCGAGACCTCCTGAAGACCGCGCGCCTCGATCACCCGCTCATCGACCCCCTCGAATCGGCCGCAGACGATGAGCGGACCCGGGCCGGACGCGAGTTCCGCGACGATGGGCTGGGTCAGTGGCCGACCCCGCGGGCTCATCAGCAGCCGTGGCCGGTCCGGCGCGATATCGGTCGCATCGATGGCGGCAGCCAGGATGTCGGCACGGAGCACCATGCCGGGTCCGCCGCCCGCGGGGGTATCGTCGACGCTGCGGTGCCTGTCGGTCGCGGAATCCCTGATGTCCCGCGGTTCCAGCGTCCACAGGCCGGAGGCGAGCGCCCGGCCCGCCAGGCTGACGCCAAGCGGTCCCGGAAACATCTCCGGGAACAGGGTCAGCACGGTGGCGCGCCATATGGTCTGAGCGGTCATCGGGTTCCGTTACGGCACCACGGCCGTGAGGTCGAGACCCTGCATCAGCGCGGCGGCTTCCACCGCGCGCTTGATGTCGGCAAGCGAAAACGCCGTGACGTTGATCTGGCGGAGATCGAGCAGGTTCTCGGCGGCCAGCGCCGCCAATTGGCCGGGCGCCGTCCGGTCGTACATGAATTGCCCGACCACCTCCCAGTCGTTCGCCAGCATTTCGCGGAACGAGAGCTCAAGCGGCGCCTCCGCGCTGCCCATCAGCACCAGCCGCCCGCCACGCTTCAGCGCGCGCAGGCAAGACAGCGTGGTCGAGGTGCTGCCGGCGTTGCCGAGCAGGTCGAGCGCGACCTCGGCCCCGCCGGCCGCGGCGCGGCGGATGATCGGAAGGTCCTCGGCTGCGTTGCCGCTGACGACGGCCGGAATGACGCGCGGACCGAAGGTCTCGCGCAGCAGTTCCAGTGCCGCCCGCTTGCGCCCGACGGCGACTACGCGTCCTGCGCCCATCGCGACGGCCAGCATCACCGCGCCCGAGCCGAAATAGCCCGACGCGCCATTAATGATGATGGTCTGTCCGCCACGCAGGCCCGAACGCTGCAATCCGCCGAACGGCACGATCAGCTTTGCGAGCCCGATCAATTCGGTTGCGGGCCTGTCCTCGAGCCCCGAAAGCGGCGTCACGCAGGCTGCCGGCCAATGCGCGACCTCGGCAAACACGCCGTCGCGCCAGCGTGTCTGCAGGGCCAGCGCTTCCGGTGTGGTTGTCATGGCCGTAAGCCCGATCAGGATCTGCGGCGGCTCGCGGTCGGGCACATCGGCGCGCAGATGCGGGCTCAGGAAGACGCGGTCGCCAGGTTCGACATGATTGACATTGTCGCCGACCGCGACCACACGCGCGATGGCGTTGGTCCCGGGCACGAATGGCATCGGCGGCAGGCTGTAGGGCGCCGCGCCTGACAGCACCTTGCCTGTGTAGGAAAGCACCATGCCGGCTTCGATGCGTACCACGACGCCGTCGGGTGCGGGCGCTGGTGTCTCCACTTCATCGAGGCGAAGATCGTTATGCGCGTGCAGGCGCCAGGCTTTGTGGCTTGCCATCGTCGTTGCTCCGCTATCGCTATTCCCTACGTAGCCCGGATGGAGCGAAGCGCAATCCGGGGAAAGCCCGTGGGCGGCGAGCGGTCCCGGATTGCGCTCCGCTCCATCCGGGCTACGGATACTACTCCGTGTTCTCGCGGGGACGACCCTGAGAGGGTTCCTCGCCCTCAATCTCTTCAGGCAATTCGACGACGACCCGCCCGCCGGCGAGGTCGACGGTCGGCACCACCGCGTTGGTGAACGGCAGCATCATCGTTGCGCCTTGCGGCGGCGCGATCTCGATGATGTCGCCGGCGCCGAAATTATGGATCGCGAGGACCTTGCCGAGCGGTTGGTCGCCGGTCGTGACAGCGGCGAGGCCGATCAGATCGGCGTGGTAGTATTCGTCATCGTCGGTTTCGGGCAATCGTTCGCGCGGAACGTAGAGTTCGATGCCGTTCAAACGCTCGGCCTCTTCGCGCGTGGATACGCCCTTGAACGTCGCGACCAGATGGTCCTTGGCCTCGCGGACATGCGCGACCTCGAACCGGCGCCCGCCGTCCTTGGTGAACAGCGGGCCGTAATCCTTCACGGCCAGCGGGTCTTCGGTGAAGGTCCAAAGCTTAACGGCGCCGCGCACGCCATGCGCAGCGCCGATCCGAGCGACGCAAACCGGTGCGGGCACCGTCATGCGCCTGAAAGCTTACGCCTTCGCGGCGGCTTCGGCCTGGGCCTTGCGCTCCTTGCGCGGCACCGCCTTTTCCGGGTTGTTGCGCGGCGCGCGCTTCACGACGCCGGCCGCATCGAGGAAGCGGGTCACGCGGTCCGACGGCTGCGCGCCCTTGGCGAGCCAGGCCTTCACCTTGTCCATGTCGAGCTTCAGCCGCGCCTCGCTGTCCTTCGGCAGCAGCGGATTGAAATGGCCGAGCCGCTCGATGAAGCGGCCGTCGCGCGGAAAGCGCGAGTCGGCGACGACGACGTGATAGACCGGACGCTTCTTGGTGCCGGCTCGCGCAAGACGGATAACGACTGACATTTGGTTCTCCTGATAAGTGGTTTGATTTGGATGTTGATGAATTAGCCCGTCATTCCGGGGCGCGAAGCGAGCCCGGAATCCATCCGGCCACGGATGCAAGCGGTGAAATGGATTCCGGGCTCGCCGCTGCGCGGCGCCCCGGAATGACGAATGGAGAGAGGAGCGAGCTTCCTCATTTCTTCTTCCCCGGCGGGCCGCCGAGGCCCGGCAGTGTCGGCTTGCCGCTGAGGCCGGTGAGCCCCGGCAGATTGGGCAGGCCCTGGCGCAGGCCGACGGGAAGGTCTTTCGGCAGGTTTGGCAGGCCGCCACCGGGCGCGCCCTGCATCTTCTCGGCCAACGCCTTCATCTCTTCCGGCGAAGGCGGCTTCATGCCGCCGCCAAAGCCCATCGCCTGCGCGATGCCGGCGAGCGGGCCGCGCTTGCCCGAACCCATGGCCTTCATCATGTCGGACATGTTCCGATGCATCTTCAAGAGCTTGTTGACCTGCTCGACGTTCTGGCCGGCGCCGGCGGCGATGCGCTTCTTGCGGCTGGCTTTCAGGATGTCCGGGGTCTTGCGCTCCTGCCGCGTCATCGAATCGATGATCGCGACCTGGCGCTTCAGGATCTTGTCGTCGATCCCGGCGGCGGCGATCTGGTTCTTCATCTTGGCGACGCCGGGCATCATGCCCATCAGGCCGCTGATGCCGCCCATGTTCGCCATCTGCGTGAGCTGCTCGCGCATGTCGTTGAGATCGAACTGGCCCTTGCGCATCCGCTCGGCGGTGCGTGCGGCCTTTTCGGCGTCGATATTGGCCGCGGCACGCTCGACTAGCGACACCACGTCGCCCATGCCGAGGATGCGGCCGGCGATGCGGCTCGGATGGAAGTCCTCCAGCGCGTCGGTCTTCTCGCCGGTGCCGATCAGCTTGATCGGCTTGCCGGTGACCGCGCGCATCGACAGCGCGGCGCCGCCGCGGCCGTCACCATCGACGCGGGTCAGCACGATGCCGGTCAGCCCGACACGCTGGTCGAACGAGCGCGCGAGGTTGACCGCGTCCTGGCCGGTCAGGGAGTCCGCGACCAGCAGCACTTCATGCGGATTGGCGACGGCTTTGATCTCGGCCGCTTCCGTCATCATCTCTTCGTCGAGCGTGGTGCGGCCGGCGGTGTCGAGCAGCACGACGTCATAGCCGCCGAGCTTGCCCGCCTCGATCGCGCGCCGCGCGATCTGCGGCGGCTTCTGGCCGGCGACGATCGGCAGCGTCGGGATGTCGAGATCGCGGCCGAGCACGGCCAATTGCTCCATCGCCGCCGGACGATAGACGTCGAGCGAAGCCATCAGCACCTTGCGCTTGTCGCGCTGGACCATGCGGCGGGCGAGTTTCGCGGTGGTCGTGGTCTTACCGGAACCCTGCAGGCCGACCATCATGATCGGAACCGGCGGCACCGAGTTGAGGTCGATGGTCTGGCCGTCGGAGCCGAGGGTCGCGACCAGTTCGTCGTGGACGATCTTGACCACCATCTGGCCTGGGGTGACCGACTTGACGACGGTGGCGCCGACCGCCTGCTCGCGCACGCGCTCGATGAAACTCCTGACAACCTCGAGCGCGACGTCGGCCTCGAGCAGCGCGCGGCGCACTTCGCGCATCGCGGCGTCGACATCCTTTTCGGTGAGCGCACCGCGCCCCGTCAGCCGATCAAGGATGCCACCAAGCTTTTCCGACAGATTGTCGAACAATGCCGTTGTCCTTTGTTGCGCCCGCAGGCACCTCAGTCACTTGCCGTCATACCCCGCGAAAGCGGGGTATCCAGTACGCCGGGACATCGCACCAAACAAACGCCGCCGGTTACTGGATCACCCGCTTTCGCGGGTGATGACAACCTGGGTGTCCCGACGCAGAACGCCAAGATGATGTTCCAAAGCCGGTCTTCCAAACACTTTCGCGCCCGAGGGCGCACAGCGCTGTCGGGCGTTGGCCTCCGGTCTCGAGGGCCGGTCGGCGGGTCGAAAAGAACGATCTTTCCGAGAAAGTGGCGGCGTTAAACCCCCGCGGGCGCCGAAAGTCAAGGAAAAGTCGGGTGAGATGATCCGAATTGAACCCATAACGACATGAAAATACTTATGTTTCGATTATGGGTTCCGATTTGCGCGCTCGGCGCCATATAAATTCCAACGCCCCACTACCCGTGATACAGCCCCGTGCCCATCACCCGCCGCCGCATCTTTGCACTGTTCGCCGGCGCCGCCGCCGTGATCGGCGTGCCGTCGGTTTGGATGACCCGCATGAAGACCTATGACGGCCCCGTCTCCGATCATTTCGATGGTTTGCGCTTCTTCGATCCGGACGGCGCGCCGCCGAAGTCGCTCGGCGAGGTGCTGCGCTGGCAATTTGGCGGCGAACGGAAGCGCGTGGACTGGCCCGACTGGGTGCCCAGTCCCCACGCCGATACGCCGCCGCCGCGGGTCGAGGGCGACAAGGTGCGGCTGTCCTTTGTCGGCCATGCGAGCTGGCTGATCCAGGTCGCTGGCCTCAACATATTGGTCGACCCGGTGTGGTCGATGCGCGCCTCGCCGTTCTCCTGGGCGGGACCGAAGCGGCACAACGATCCCGGCATCGCCTTCGAGGCGTTGCCCGAGATCGATGTCGTGCTGGTGTCGCACGGCCATTACGACCATCTCGACGTCGCGACGCTCTCGAAGCTCGCCGCCAAATTCTCGCCACGCGTGATCACGCCGCTCGGCAACGATGTCGCCATGCGCGAGGCGGATCGCGCGATCAAAGCCGAAGCGTTCGATTGGCAGGATCGTGTCGAACTCGGCAACGGCCTCGCCGTGACGCTGGTGCCGACGCGGCACTGGTCGGCGCGTGGGCTTCTCGACCGCAACAAGGCGCTATGGGCGAGTTTCGTGCTGGAGACGCCGGTCGGCAAACTCTACATCGTCTGCGATTCCGGCTATGGCGACGGCGGGCATTTTCGTCGTGTCGCCGAAGCGCACGGCCCGCTGCGGCTCGCGATCCTGCCGATCGGCGCCTATGAGCCGCGCTGGTTCATGCGCGACCAGCACATGAACCCGGCCGATGCGGTAAAGGCGCTGGCC
This sequence comes from Bradyrhizobium sp. 31Argb, assembly GCF_043638955.1. Lineage (NCBI taxonomy): Bacteria > Pseudomonadati > Pseudomonadota > Alphaproteobacteria > Hyphomicrobiales > Nitrobacteraceae > Bradyrhizobium > Bradyrhizobium sp. 31Argb. The sequence continues at coordinate 12,139 of NZ_JBEGDB010000238.1, forward strand.
GATTGCGGCGCCGCGCAGGCGCTGGCGCATCACCACGGCACGTTCCAGCTCACCGATGAAGGCATCGATGCACCGGCGATCGCGCTCGGTGAGGCGCTGGACCAGGCGGAAGTGCCGCGGGACAAATTCGCGGTGCTCAAGCCGGGGCAGGTGTTTGAGATCTAGCCGTCGTCGCGGCCAAGCGAAGCGCGAGCCGAGACCCATAACCACCGCTCTGGATTGTCAGGGATAAGGTGTCGCCCCAGCCGGGCCCAGCCACGCAATCCTGTGGTTGATGGGGTGGACGGCCCCCTACGGCATCAGTTGTGCCAGAATGAGGTTGTCGAAATCTCAAACGA
>NZ_JBEGDB010000239.1:0-12406 GCF_043638955.1 Bradyrhizobium sp. 31Argb
TGCCTGCGTCCACGATCTTCGAATCATGGTTGCCCATGGATTCAGAATCCTCAGTCAATTACAACTGTAATGCTAGCCGGCCGCGGCACTGGCTCCGGCAGGCACTCGGGCGCGGATTTCCGCGATCTTGCGCTTCAACGCCGCCTGCCGCGGATCGGGCATCGCTGCCGCGCGTGCCTCTGCAATGGCCCCGGCGAGATCAGGCAAGGCGAGCACGCCATCAAAGGTCGGTTTGGCAAGGTCGTCGATGATCGTGTGCCAGTCGGCGAGCCCGTGGCGGTAGCTCGCGCCATAGCCTTCGATCATCGTTGCCGTCCGGATGACGGCGAGGGCTGCGGCCGGTTGCTTGGTCAGGCTGCGGTTGATCATGTGCAGCCAGCGCTCTACCCAGACCCGCTCCTTGGCGTAGCGAATCGAGAACAAGCGCCAGCGCTTGAGGCCAGCCTCAAGCTTCAGGCGGCGGACGCTGAAGCGGTTCCTGGTGGAGAATTTGACCTTGACCGTCCTTCGTGCCCAGCCCAGCCACTCCAGGATATCGAGCACCGGCTCGGCGACCGCGGCTGGCAGAGCATCAACCAGTTCGTCGAACCGGAATCTCCTGATATCCACCGATCCGGCCTGCGCACCCTTCCCCTCAAGCTCGAGCAGTTTCAATCGCGCGATCCGGATCGGATCCTCATAGGCCATGCGCTGCATCATCAACTGCGCGATCTCGGCGAGCATTGCCTCGTCGACGTCGCGCCTGCCGACGAAGCGTCGCAAGCGGTCGACATAGAGCTGGGCATAGCCCGTGCTCTGATAGTCGATCAGCAGCTGGATGGCATCGCTCGCGACGGCTGCGACGTTCTCCGGCAATCCCTCGGGGAGCACCGGCGGTGTACTGTCCTCATCGCCGAGGAAATCGGCGAACAGATAACGCAACGAGGACAGGATGCCGTCGTCCGCCACGGTTGCACTCTCGCTCGTCATGCCGGCTTCGGCTCTACCGCCGCCACCTGCTGGGCCAGCCGCTGCTCCAGCGTATCGATATTCTGGAACAGCCGGGCGCTGGCAAGCCTGAGGAAGTAGAAGCCGAAGGCCGGGTTCTGCACATAGAGCTGCTCGACCTGGTCGTAGCTCACCGACAGGATGACGCCGCCCTGGACGCATTCCAGCGTTTGCGTGCGGACGTTGGACGGTGACAGCATGCCGAGCTCGCCGACAATGGCGCCGACCGGCAGCTCGATTCCGGACTCGACCAGGCGGAAGCGGCCGCTGACGATGTAGAACATGCTGTCGGCCTTCTCGTCCTTGTAGAACAGGACTTCGCCAGCGCCGCATTTGCGCTCGGTCATGAACGGCTTCAGCCATTCCATCGAGAGATCGCTGTTGACGGATTTCCTGACGTCGCGGACGAGCTGCAGCATCTGGTGCAGGCGATAGGTATTGACCAGCAGCATGACTATCTGGACCAGAATGACCAGATAATTATGGATCGGGATGGCCGTGATGATCAGGACAATGTTTGCGAGAATGCCGAAAACGCGCAAGGGAATCATTGTCCGCATCGTGGTGGTCGCGATCACGAAGATCGACGCGAACAAGGTGCCGGCAGTCCCTGCGTGCTGAACAAGATGTGAGGTATCCATAGGAAACCAACCAATTTCTAAGCATTGAATGTCGCCGCGATTTCATAATCCGGGGCCGCCCCGCACGGCAGCCTCTCCCTGATATACGGGAAATGTCGCTCTTTTGTTCGCGAATCTCACGACTTTGTCAGGCCAATCAGGCGCCGGCCAGGGCGCCTGGCATGCCCAGACGGGTGAGACCGAGGTGGAATGCAGCCATTTGCCAGTCGTCATTGACGGGCTGGGCAAGGAAAGGCACCTTCCGGCAACCGGTGTGGATTAGCACGTCCGCGAAGCAGCCAACAGGCCCGGACTCGCCGCGACGTCGACGCCAAGACCGACGCCAAACCGGCGCGAGCTGGAGAACCAACAATGGAGCGAACCATGTCTGACGCGGCAGAGACCGCACCCCCGCCGCAGCTCGAGATTTCGGGCCCTCGCGCCACCATCCGCCTCAACCGTCCGAAGCACATGAACCGGCTGCAGGCGGAAGATCTCGTCGAGCTGGTGAGACTGTTCGACCGCGTCGAGGCAGATCCCGCCGTCCGCGTGCTGGTACTGACCGGCACTGGCCGCGCCTTTTCCGCCGGCTACGATCTCAATTCGGTGGCGGCGCGCGCTGGCGCTGCCGGCGACGAGCCGAGCACGGGTTCCGCGTTCGAGGGCGTGGCAAACCGGCTCGAAGATCTGCACGTGCCCACGATCTGCCGGCTCAACGGCGGCGTCTATGGCGGCTCGACCGATCTGGCGCTCGCCTGCGATTTCCGCATCGGCGTCGACACCGCGGAGATGTTCATGCCGGCCGCAAAGCTCGGCCTGCATTATTACCCGAGCGGGATCAGGCGTTACGTGTCGCGGCTTGGCGTCAACAATGCCAAGATGCTGTTCCTGACGGGACGGAAGATCGGCGCGCCGGAGATGCTGCAGATCGGCTATCTCACCGCCATGGTGCCCGAGAGCGAGCTGGACCAGGAGGTCGACCGGCTCGCGAGCCTGCTCGCCGCCAATGCACCTCGCGCCATGGCCGGCATGAAGCGCGCCATCAATGAGTTCGCTCACGGCGAGTTCGACAAGGAAGCCGCCGACGCCCGTCATCGCGAGAGCCTGCGCGGAACGGAGATCAAGGAAGGCATCAAGGCGCGCGCCGAGAAACGGCCGGCGAAATTCTGACCGCCGGCTGGCCGATCTCGAGAGGTATGTGGAAGTGCAACCCGATTCGCCGAACGAGCGCGCCGACCGCGTCCTGCATTGGCTTGGGCTGATCTACTCCGGCGACGTCAGTGGCAGCATGAATGCCGCCAATCCACGCGTCGCGCTCCGGATCCGCGCCGAAAGCCCCGACCTCGCAGCCGGCGATCCCTATCTGTCATGCGCGATTGGCGATGAAAATGCGCTGCGACTAGCCACGCAGGCCGATCCCTCCTGGCTCAACCGTCCCGGCGGCCCGCTCCGATTGCCGCCGCTGTTCGCAGTCGTTCATTCGGCGCTGCTTCGCGTAGCTGAATTTCGCGAACGGCTGCACGAGAGCGCGAAATTTCTGATCGCTGCGGGCGCGGACGTCAATCAGCGGATCTACAGCCGCTGGCCGCCGGGTTCTTTGAGCAATCCGGACGAGCGCTGTCCCTTGTCAACGCTCTATGGCGCCGCCGGAACCAACCGCGATGCCGCGCTGACGAAGCTGCTGCTCGAAGCCGGCGCCGACCCGAACGACGGCGAATCGCTCTACCACTCGCTCGAGAATCCCGATTGCACCCCGCCTCTTGCTGGAGCATGGCGCTCGCATCGCAGAGACGAACGCGATCTACAGATCGCTCGACCTCGAAGATGCGGCGCCGCTCAAGCTGCTACTGCAGCATGGCGGCGATCCAAACGAGCCAGCGCGAAATCCGCCGCTGAGTGATTGGGGATCGCCACTATTGTGGGCGATCAGGCGCAGGCGCTCGATCCAGCACGTCGAGGCCCTGCTGGAGGCGGGCGCCGACCCATCGAGGATGACCCCAGCCGGCGTCGATGCCTACAGGCTGGCGCTGCAGTTTGGGCTTGTGGAGGTCGCCGAACTGCTGCGCGGCCGCATCAGCGCGCAGCCGATCTCCGACGAAGAGCGTTTCGTGGCGGCTTGCGCGCGCGGCGACGAGCGCGAAGCCCGCGCGATCGGCGCAAGGCGTCCCGACCTGCCTGCGTCACTGCCCGAGGCGCAACTGCGATTGCTACCGGACATCGTGGCGGAAGGCGGAAGCGAAGGCGCACGACTCATGGTCCGGCTCGGCTGGCCAATCTCCGTGCGCGGCGGCGACTGGAATGCATCCGCACTCAATCTCGCCGTCTTCCGTGGTGATGCGGAATTGACGCGCTTCCTGCTCGAACACGGAGCGAAATGGACGGAAGAGCACGGCGCTTTGGCGATCATGTCTGCGGCTCGCTGTCATGGGCGTCCTGCAACCAGCCGGTCGAGGGCGGTGACTGGGTCGGCTGCGCCCGGGCACTGCTTGAACATGGCCTGCCGCGCGCTGTGCCAATTCCCGGAGATTCCGAACATGTCTTGATCGCGGGGGTCAAGAAGACGTTCTCCGAGGAGGTGATCGCGGAACTGCTTGGTCACCACACCTGACGTCCGGTGCGCAGCTCCTTCACCGGATTCGCCCGGAGCAGGAGGTTAACCAAGTTTTAGCGCTAGCCATGTCGATGATCCCTGCTGGGGCACTTGTGAACACCGAGGGAGAAAGTTCCTCCATGCTCAGAAACGGTACCTATGCGGCGTGGTTCAAGACCCCGCTGGGCCAAGGCACCGGCATCGCCCATGTCGAAGACGGCAGGATCTGGGGTCATGACAGCATCACGACCTATAGCGGCTCCTGCGAAATCGACGGGGATCGCTTCACCGCCACATTATCGGTCAAGAGACACACCGAAGGACATGCAACCGTCTTCGGCGCCGATGACCTTACGCTTCGGCTTGAAGGAACGTGCGCCGACAAGTTGGGGCGTTACACAGCGACCGCGGAGCAGGTGCCTGGGGTACTCCTTGAAGGAACGCTGATTCTCAGCGAACCACAGCCGCCCGCACCGGAGCCGGTCGGGCCGACACCAAAATTCGACCCTGACAAGCTGCCGAAAATTCCACCGCGCACCCGCTGATCGGTCGCCCGATCACCTGCGTCGACGGATTACTCGTCCAAGAACGTCACGGCATCCGCAACGGTCGCCCTTGAGGTCCGATAGCTGTTCACCTTGTGGCCATGATCGGCGTAGCCGAAGGAGATGCCGCAGACGACGCGGCGGTCGTCGGGCAGATTGAAGTGACGGCGGATCAGGCCGGAATGGCGGGCGAGCGCGGCCTGCGGGATGGTGCCGAGCCCGAGCGCTTGGGCGGCCAGCATGAAATTAGAGACATAGGCGCCGCAATCGATCGCACCATAAATGCCGAGCGGCTCGTTGGTGTGGATAACAGCGACATGCGGCGCGCCGAAGAAATTGTAGTTCTCCAGCGCCTGCTTTGCGTACGCGGCCTTGTCGCCTCTGATAATGCCGAGCGTGTTGTAGAGCTGGAAGCCGCTTTCGCGGCGCCGCTCCAGATAAACCCCGACATATTCGCGCGGCGGCGCGAAGTCATGGTCGTCCTTGGTGCCGGAAGCCGCCTCGGCATAGATCAATTTGCGGAAGCGTTCCTTGGCCTCGCCGCTCGCGATCAGGACCTGCCAGGGCTGGCTGTTGCACCAGGACGCGGTGCGCTGCGCCACGTTGAGCACATGCTCGATGATCTCCCGCGGCACTTCGCGCGGCAGGAAGGCGCGCACGGAGTAGCGCTCGTTCAGCAGCTCCTCGAGCACGCCGATGCGATCTTCGGTCGTGTAACGCGGGCTCGGCGTTTTCTCATCCATGGTCAGCGTCCTTTGGTTGGGATCTTGTTGAACGGCACGTCCTTGTCGACGCGGATATCGCCGGGCAGGCCAAGCACGCGTTCAGCGATGATGTTGCGGAGGATTTCATCGGTGCCGCCGGCGATCCGCATCGATGGCGAGGTGAGCAGCATCTGCTGGAACTGGCCGTTCGCGACTTCCTCCGAAGCGCCCGTGAGCGCGCCGGCGGCGCCTTCCAGATCCATCGCGTAAGTCGCGATGTCCTGCAGCATCGAGCCCGCGACGAGCTTGCCGATCGAGTTCTCCGGCCCGGGACGCTCGCCCTTGGAGAGCGAGGAGATCGCGCGGTAGCTGGTGTATTTCAGCCCGCTCGCCTTCACAGCCCAGCTGGCGAGCTTCGAGCGCACGGCGGGATCGTCGATCGCGAGCCCGTCGTCCGTCATCAAATTCGCGCAGAACTCGAACATTTCGGGGAAGCCGGTCGCAAGTCGCGCGCCGATTGACATGCGTTCGTTCATCAAGGTGGTCAGCGAGACGTTCCAGCCGTCGCCGACTGCGCCAAGCCGCTGGCTGTCCGGGATCACCACATCGGTGAAATAGACCTCGTTGAACTCCTGCATGCCGTTGGCCTGCTTGATCGGGCGCACTTCGACGCCTTTGCTCTTCATGTCCAGGAAGAACATGGTGAGCCCCTTGTGCTTTGGCACGTTGGGATCGGTGCGCGTGATCAAAAGCCCGTAATCGGAATAATGCGCGCCGGAGGTCCAGATCTTCTGGCCGTTGATGATCCAGTTGTCGCCCTGCTTTTCCGCGCGCGTGCGAAGCCCTGCGACGTCGGAGCCGCCGGCCGGTTCGGAGAAGAGCTGGCACCAGATCTCTTCGCCCGACGCAAGCTTCGGCAGATAGCGGCGCTTATGCTCCTCGCTGCCATAGGCCATCACGGTCGGCCCGCACATGCCCTCGCCGATCTGGAACGGCTGGGTCAATTTGCCGTAGATGCCCTCTTCCTGCTGCCAGATCACGCGCTCGATCGGGGTCGCGCCGCGGCCGCCATATTCCTTCGGCCAGTGCAGGCAGGCCCAGCCGGCCTCCGCCTTCTTCTTCTGCCAGGCCTTGCCGACGTCGACGATCTCGGCCTTCTCCAGCCGAATGCGGCCGAGCGAGGATTTCGACAGTTCCGCCTCATATTCCTTGGGCGCATTGGCCTCGACCCATTTGCGCGCCTCGGCGCGGAAGGCGGCTTCCTGCGGGGTGTCGTCGAAATTCATTGGCGCTTCCTTTGTTCTTGTCATTCCGGGGCACGCGAAGCGTGAACTATGATGCGCAATTGCACATCGGAGAATCTCGACCCACAACCTCCGGATTCCGGGTTCGCCGCTGCGCGGCGCCCCGGAATGACGGCTAGGCTCTTCCCTTGGTCGGGATCTGGTTGAACGGCACGTCCTTGTCGACCCTGATGTCGCCGGGCAATCCCAGCACGCGTTCGGCGATGATGTTGCGCATGATCTCGTCGGTGCCCCCTTCGACGCGGGTGCCGGGCGCGCGCAGCAGCATCGCCTGGAATTTGCCGGCGAGCTCGGCATCCTCCGGCCCGCTCACGACGCCGGCGGCGCCCTGCAGGTCGAGCGCGTACATCGCGACTTCCTGGATCATCGATCCCGCCACCAGCTTGCCGATGGAATTCTCCGGACCCGGCCGCTCGCCCTTCGACAGCGCCGAGATCGCGCGCATGCTGGTGTATTTCAGCCCGCTCGCCTTGACCGCATAGTTGGCAAGCCGCGAGCGAACGCTGCGGTCTTCGATCGCGGGGCCATCCTCCAGCATCAGGTTATTGCAGAACTCGAACAGCTCAGGGAAACCAGTCGCGACACCGGCGCCGATCGACATGCGCTCATTCATCAGCGTGGTCAGCGAGACGTTCCAGCCGTCATTGATCTCGCCGAGCCGCTGATGATCGGGAATCCTGACGTCGGTGAAATAGACCTCGTTGAAGTCGGACTGCCCGCTCGCCTGCTTGATCGGCCGCACTTCGACACCAGGGCTCTTCATGTCCAGGAAGAACATCGTCAGGCCCTTGTGCTTGGGCACGGTCGGATCAGTGCGGGTCAGCAGGATGCCGTAGTCGGAATAGTGCGCGCCTGAGGTCCAGATCTTCTGGCCATTGATGATCCAGTCGTCGCCCTTCTTTTCCGCCCGGGTACGAAGCCCCGCGACGTCGGAGCCGCCGGCGGGTTCGGAGAAAAGCTGGCACCAGATCTTTTCGCCAGAGGCCAGCGGCGGCAGATAGTGGCGCTTATGTTCCTCGCGAGCGAATGCCATCATGGTCGGGCCGCACATGCCGTGGCCGATGATGAACATGGCGGAGAGCCTGCCGAACGGCCCCTCCTCCTGCTGCCAGATCACGCGCTCGATCGGCGAGGCGCCGCGGCCGCCATATTCCTTCGGCCAGTGCAGGCAGGCCCAGCCGGCATCCGCCTTCTTCTTCTGCCAGGCCTTTGCGACCTCGAGGATGTTGGCATTCTTGAGCTGGGTGCGGCCGAGCGAGGATTTGCGCAGCTCGTCCTCATATTGCTTCGGCGCGTTCGCCGCGATCCAGGCTCTTGCCTCGGCGCGGAACGCAGCTTCCTGCGGGGTGTCGTCGAAGTTCATGGACGTCGTCCTTTTTTGACCCGTCATTCCGGACGATCCGCGCTTCGCGGATCGATCCGGAATCCAGAGGTTAGTTACGTCGAGATTCCGGGTTCGCGCTTCGCGCGCCCCGGAATGACGAGCAAGAATTTACGCCGCGTTCTTCTTGCGCATGCGGTCGATCAGGGCATCCTCCCAATAAGAGAGGCTGCCGAGGCCGAGCGCAGTAGCATTGGCGCGGCGGTAGTACATGTGGCAGTCGAACTCCCAGGTGAAACCCATGCCGCCATGGACCTGGATGTTGTTCTTGGCGCAATGCTGGAACGCCTGCGTCGCGCTGATCCGCGCGGCGGCGGCCGCTTCCGGCAACTCCGCGGCATTGGTCGAGAGCGCCCAGGCGCCGTAATAGCAATTGGAGCGCGCCAAGGTTGCCGAGACATACATGTCGGCGAGGATGTGCTTGACCGCCTGGAACGAGCCGATCGGGCGGCCGAAGGCGATGCGATCGAGCGCGTAATCGCGGCCCATCTCCAGCGCGCGGTCGGCGCCCCCGACCTGCTCGAACGCCAAGAGCACCGCGGCGCGGTCGAGCACTTGCGTAATGATGCCCCAGCCTTCGCCGGTGGCGCCGAGCGGCTCGGCCTTGGCGTTGGTGAAGGTGATCTCGGCCTGGCCGCGGGTCAGATCGATGTTGGTCAATTCCTTGACATCGACGCCGCCGCCCTTGAGGTCGACCAGGAACAGCGAAATATCTGCATCGCGTCCCGTCGAGCCGGTGCGCGCGGCGACCACCGCGAAATCAGCGATAGCCCCATCCGGCACTGGCTTCTTGGTGCCGTTGAGCGCACCGCTAGATGCAGCGAGCTTGATTGCCTTTGGCGACGGACTGCCTTTGCCCTCGAACAGCGCCAGCGTGCCGATGGCTTCGCCCGCGGCGATCTTCGGTAGCCATTTCTGCTTCTGCGCATCGCTGCCGGCGAGCATCAACGCTTCGGCCGCGAGATAGACAGTCGAGGAGAACGGCACCGGCGCCAGCGCCCGGCCCATCTCTTCCGCGATCACGCAGAGCTCAAGATGGCCCGCGCCCGCGCCGCCGAACTGTTCGGGGATCGCAACGCCGAGGAAACCCATCTCGGCGAGGCCCTTCCAGAGGTCCTTGTCGTAGGCGGCCTTGCCATCGAGCACAGTGCGCACCGCTTTCGGCGGACATTGCTCGCTAAGGAATTTCCGCGCCTCGTCGCGCATCTGCTTCTGTTCGTCGGAGAAATCGAAATTCATGGCGTTTCACTCGGGTTGATGATGCGTGACAAGAGACTGTCATTCCGGGGCGCGCGTAAGCGCGAGCCCGGAATCCATCGCGCCGCGTGCGCAAGCGGAGAAATGGATTCCGGGCTCGATGCTATCGCATCGCCCCGGAATGACGAGGGGAGAGAGGTGATCTTCATTGCAGCACGATCACGTCTTCGCATGGTTGATCAGCATAGAGCCGCTCCACCAGCGCCGCGCGGCGCTCGAGGCCGGCGCGCTGGTTGATGTAGCCCTTGTCGGTGAGTTCGTTGCCGTCGATCGAGGGCGGCTCGACCATCAGCATCGCGCGCGAGATGCGCCGGCTGCTGGCGCCGGCGACGGAAGCATTGTGCGCCTCCAGTCCGCGCCTGAAACAGTCGATCACCTCCGGATGCTTCACCGCGTCTTCGAAGGTTGCGTTGGGATCGCCCATGATCTGCCGGCAGGCATGAAGATTGGGCCAGGCGAGCAGGCCGATGAAGGGGCGATCCTGCCCGGCCACCAGCGCGTCGTGCACCACCGGCGTTGCGGCGGCGATCGCATCGGTGCGGAGCGAGCCGACATGCACGAAGGTGCCGGTCGTGAGCTTGAAATCCTCGACCACTCGGCCGGCGAAGATGATGCCCTGCACGGGATCCTCGGGGTCGACGAACACGCCGGCATCGCCGATGCAGTAGAAGCCCTCCTCGTCGAACACCGATCTGGTGAGCTCGGGCTGGCCGAAATAGCCGGGCGTGACGTTGACGCCGCGCAGGCGCAATTCATACTTCGCGCCGCACGGCACCATCTTCAGCTCGACGCCAGGAAACGGCAGTCCGATCAGGCCGACGCGCTCGGTGTCCCAATAGGTGCCAGTCGAAGTCGGCGCGGTCTCAGTCGATCCCCATCCGGTATAGAACACGATGCGCTCACCGGTGGAGCGCACCGCCAGCGCCTGCATGCGGTCGTAGAGATCGTCCGGCAGCCGCGCGCCGCCATAGGCCATCACGGAGAGATTCCGGAAGAAGCTGCGGCACAGCACATCGTCCTTTTCCATCGCGGCCGCCAGCGCGGCATAGCCGGCGGGGACGTTGGCGTAGTAGGTCGGCGAGATCTCGCGCAGGTTACGGATAGTCTCGTCGAACTGGCCCGGCATCGGCCGGCCGTCGTCGATATAGAGCGTGCCGCCGTCGATCAGCACCGGGTTGAACAGCGCGTTGCCGCCCATGGTGTGATTCCAGGGCATCCAGTCGAGATAGGTCGCCAGCGGACCATTGGAATCGCGCGGCCGCACCTGCATCATCATCGCGGCATTGGCGCACATCATCTCCTGGGTGTTGATGACGGCCTTCGGCATGCCGGTCGAGCCCGAGGTGAACAATAGCTTGCCGACCGTTTGCGGCGTGATCTGCGCGATCGAGGTTTCGACATCATCAGTGACGGGCGTTGCCGCAAGCTCCGCGAAGCTGACGCTCTTGATGCCGTCGCAAGGGCGCGCGACGTGGACGACGGTGACGCCATCAAGATCAAGCGCGCGCAGCGCCTTTTCGAAGGTCGGCCCGTCCTGCACCATGATCACGGCCGGCTTGACCAGGTCGAACAGATATTTGAGCTTGAGATGATCCTGGCTCATCAGCGAATAGGCCGGCGATACCGGCGCCGCCGGCAGCCGCGCCTGCATCGCCGCCTGCGTCATCAGCGCGTGCTCAATCGAATTCCCTGATAAAATCGTGACCGGACGACCGGGATCGAGCTTCAGATTGAGCAAGCCTTGCGTGAGCGCATCCACCGTGCGCTTGGCGTCGGCGTAGGACAGGTTGCGCCATTGCCGCTCGGGGCCGGTGCGCTGGGCGAGCCAGGTGCGGTCCGGCACTTGCTTCGCCCATTTCGCGAGCGAAGCAGGTATATGTGTCTCGTAAGGGCTGAGCGGAATGCGCGACTTCAGGACGATTGCGCCGTCGTCTCGCCGCTCGACCGCGATGTCGCGCGGCAGCCATTCGATCTTGCGAAAGCCCGGCTTTTCCAGCACCGCGGCTGCATTCCCATCCATTTTGCGTCTCCCGGAATTCTTGTCCTTTGCGGATCTTTGTCGCTATCGCCTGATATACACAGGCTTTCGTTTTTCGAGAAAGGCCCTGATACCTTCTGCAAAATCTTCCGAACGGCTGCACAGGACCTGGTTGCGGTCCTCCATCGCGATCACCGATTCCAGCGAAGGCGCATCGACGCTCATGTTGAGGCATTCCTTCGAGAGGCGGAGACCCACTGGTGACGCCGTCAGCATCGCCCCGACATAAGGTTCGGCCGCCGCATCAAGCCCGCCCTCTTCGACCACCTCCGAGACGAGACCGACCGCGAGCGCGCGCTCCGCACCGATGAAGCGACCGGTGAGGATCAGCTCAGACGCAACGGAGACGCCGACGAGGCGCGGCAGGAAATAGCTGGTGCCGATATCGCAGCCACCGAGGCCGAGTTTGACGAAGGCGCAATTCATCCGCGCCGATTTGGCCGCAATCCGGATATCGGAAGCGAGCGCCAGCGCAAAGCCGCCACCGGCGGCCGCGCCCTGGATCAGCGCGATGATTGGCTGCGGGCAGCGCCGCATCAGCATCACGATATCAGCGATGCGCCGCTGCGAGTCCAGGGACTCGGTGACTCCAGGCGGCTCCTGCTGCCCGGCGCGACGCTGCATCGCGTGCTTGAGGTCAAGGCCGGCGCAGAAGTTCTGGCCGGCGCCCTTCAGCACCACGACACGGGTGTCGCGGTTACGCTGCAGGCCCTGAAAGTAGACGTTCAGCGCGTCGGTCAGCGAGGGATCGAGCGCGTTCAGGCTCTCGGGGCGATTGAGCGTCACCCAATCGACGCCGTCGTGATGTTCGATCAGAAGCGGTTGCGTCACGCTTAACTCCTGCCTCACCCGAACGCGATGCCAGTTACTGCGCCCTCTCCCCTTGTGGGAGAGGGCTGCACCGGGGTCCTGACCGGCTACATGGGTAACAGAATAGACCGGCGACATGGGTAACAGGTCAACTGGTCGGCAAGGAGGAC
>NZ_JBEGDB010000023.1:0-54585 GCF_043638955.1 Bradyrhizobium sp. 31Argb
TCAGCCACAAAATGCTCCAGGCCAGATGGAACAACGACTTCCTTCTCCGCGCCCTCGCCCATATGCGATAGCCCTACACTGAAAGGGGAGACCTGGTCCGCTTAGCGCCAGGTGCGGCCCGCATCTTTGCAAGCTAAGTCATGACTCCGAACTTGCGAGATTCGCTTTTGCTGCCTGGGTATCGCCGGCATGATGCAGCGGCCGCAAGTCGTGCGCGCGATGATGTGACGTTAGTGGACTAGTTCAGATGCAGCCAACAAGAGAGCGCCAGACCCGTAGAGTTGGGTGTCCGTGATCTGAACGGCGTCCGGCCTGTCGCCAATCTGCTGCACGCGGCCGAGCCGGCCGTTGACCGTCGCCGATGCCAGAGCCCGCCAGCCTTGTTCAATTACTGGACTAAACCGCTTTGCGTCGAGAAGTCCCATCCGCACCCCGGCGGCAAGGCCGTAGGTCAGCAATCCAGTGCAACTGGATTCCGGGGTGCCTACCTCGGGCGGAGCGAGCAACGATGTGGACCAGAAGCCATCCGGGCGCTGCAGGCTCGCTACGCGATCTGCGATCTCGACGAACAGGTTGACGTATTTCTCGCGCAGCGGGTCGCCGGGACGAAGCTCTCGCAGGATGTTGGCAAGCCCAGCGAGCACCCAGCCATTACCGCGGCCCCACAATATCTTTTCGCCATGTGCGCCAGTTTTCCCGATGAAGCGGCTGTCGCGGTAGAACAGGTGCTCCTGGCTATCGAATAGGAAGTCCTTCGTGGCCCAGAATTCCCTGTCGGCATAATCGCGGAAGCGCTGGTCCTTCTGGATGCGCGCAATGCCGAACCATGTCGCCGGCCCCATGAAGATGGCGTCAGACCAGCACCATCGCTGCAGGCATTCTGCGTTGTCGAATTCGAGCGAGACCTGTGGTGGGTGCTGCAGGATATATTCCAGCCGCTGCACGGTCGGCTCGATCATGCGTCGATCACCGAAATGATCATAAGCGGCGATGTAGACCTGCCCGATGGCATGATCGTCCGCAAGGTAGATCGGGGGCGCCCAGTCGCTGTTGCCGACCTGCCAGCCGGTGCGTTCTCCAAGCTCTCGGATCGTATCGAAGTATTTCATCTGACCTGGTGTCGCGGCCCATCTTGCGAGACCGATATAGAAGGTGGCGCGTGTCCAATCTGTTTCAGGCGCCTGGGGCACTTCATGAAAGTGCGACATTTGCCAGCTCGCGACTTGCTCGGCCGTAGTGCGTACGATTTCCGGCGCAAGTGAAGCAGTGAGCAGGACGGCCGCCAGTGCAATTGCCTTCATGCTCCCGCTCCTGACGTTCCCAACTGCTGACTACCATCAGTCCATCGGCGGATCGTAGCGCGGCGCGACCGCACAACGCTATCGTAACTGTAACATCGCTTTCAGCCCTTGCAGCAGTGGGTCGGTTTGCGAAATCCGGTTTGCGCCACGAGCTGCCTTCCGCCAAGTCGCACTTTGTGAAGGGTTTCGGATGCCGGCCGCGTGAAGGACGGCGCCGCGTGCTCGGCGGCCGGCATCCGAAACCCTTCACAGCAGCGGCCGGCGCAGACGCGCATGGCGGCGATTGGTCGGTGCCGAGGCTACTTTCGTCGGCGCCGTGTTCGCTTTAGGGGACCCAAGTTCGATTTGCTGAGACGCTTCGCATTCGCTGCTACGCGCCGTCGATAACGACGAACTATTTCATCTCCCGAAGCTCCAGACATTAACCTTGTGCCGGCTTCGACGGCCGCATCGATCTTTTCGCTGATCATGAGTTCGGCCTCGCGCCGGGCTCCTCTGCCACCCAACATCAGCTTCATCAGCCGCAGCGCAATCACATGATTGGCCTCAACCGCCAGCATCGTCAAAGATTTGAACCTTCGCCGACCCCTCAATCCCCGCATTACCAACTCCCCTACTGGACCATTGACCCACGGAGAACTCGCGCGACCTCTTATTGGGCTTGGGCTCCGGTGACGGCGCCGCGATGGCTGCCCAGTATATGAGCCGTGCTTAAGAGAACAAACCTTCCCGTGCCCCAACGCAGCCGGAAATGGGCACGAGATGGCCGCCGGCGCCCCTCCTTCCAAATGTCACCACATGACTGCCACGCGAAGAACAAAGCCCAACCGCGAATCCAGCGCAAACACGACGGAGGCTTGCTGATCAATTGATATTTGATATCCGGAGCGATTCCAATGTTGAGTGCGGATGGGAATAAGCCGGTCGGAAAATCCAGCCAGCGCAAGGGGAAGACAGGACAGCAGCGCAAGAAGACTGTGCCGAGCAAGGAAGCCCGCGCACAACAAGTTCCCGAGCCGGCGCCCGTGGCGGTCCAACTGGAGGGCGCCCAACAACAAATCAATGAACCTGAGCAGATCAGCGAGGAGATTCAGTTCAACGAGCCGATCAGCACACCGGTCGCGTCGATCGAAAGCGCTTCGGTTGAGGCTTCCGCGACTGATACCGTCCCCGCCCTCCCCATCGTAGCGGCCGAGCCCGTCGCCGTCAGCGTAGCAACGATCGCCGATGCCTACAGCGACTACACCAGGAAATCGCTGAACCAAACCTTATCCTTCCTGGAGAAGCTCGCGGCCGTCCGCTCGCTCGACAAGATGTTTGAGCTTCAGACGGAATTCGCGAAGCATGCTTTCGAGACCTTCGTCGCCGAGTCGGAGAAGATCCGCAAACTCCACGGCGAACTGGCCAGGCAGAGAGTGGTGGGCTTCGAAGGGTTCGTCGCCAGGATCACCCAACCGACACTGGAGCTGCGCGCTACGCGCCACTAACTGAGTTCTAATGGCTGATCATCCAGGGGCGCGCGGTTGGAAAGCCCTTGGCGCCGGTCTTGCTCTTGGTCATCAGGCGCGCCGGCTTTTTGCCGGTGCAGCAGCCGCAGCCGGGGCCGTGTGAGGCCTTGTACTGGTCGAGCGTTTTCGGTGCATGCGCGCTGCGCTCATTGGTGGCGTGGGCCTTGCGCTTGTCGGAGGGCATGCAGAAGAAGCTCGGGGCGGTCAGGATGACGCGCGGCGATTGCGCTTCGCATTGCGGGCAGTCTTGCGGCAGGTCGCATTCGGACATCGGCCGCATGTCCTTGAACGGACCGCACTCGTTGCAGAGATATTCGTAGACAGGCATTTTTCCTCCTTGCGCGATCAAACTTGAAAACTCGCGGCGGATGCGGGGCGGCAAATACGCGCCGTCCCGCACCTCGTTGCGCAGGGAGTTACTTGTCCGGCGAGATCGGCATCTGGATGTCGCCCGTGATGTGCTTGATCGGCCCGGCCGACGACGGCATCACGTCGAAGTCGAATATCTCCGTCGGCAGCCATAGCGTGGCGCAGGCATTGGGCACGTCGACGACCCCGGAGATGTGGCCCTGGCACGGCGCGGTGCCGAGGATCGAATAGGCCTGCGCGCCGGAGTAGCCGAACTTCTTCAGATATTCGATCGCGTTCAAACAGGCCTGGCGATAGGCGATGTGAACGTCGAGGTAATGCTGCTTGCCGGCTTCGTCGACCGAGATGCCTTCGAAGATCAGGAAGTCCTTGTAGTTCGGCGTGATCGGCGACGGCTTGAAGATCGGATTCTTGATGCCGTATTTCGCCACGCCATCCTTGATGACATCGACCTTGATGTGCAGCCAGCCGGCCATCTCGATCGCGCCGCAGAAGGTGATCTCGCCGTCGCCCTGGCTGAAGTGCAAATCGCCCATCGAGAGCCCGCCGCCGGGCACATAGACCGGGAAGTAGATCTTCGAGCCGCGCGAGAGATCCTTGATGTCGCAATTACCGCCATGCTCGCGCGGCGGCACGGTACGCGCGCCTTCCGCGCCGATCTTGGCCTTGACGTCGTCCTTGGCGCGGCCGGCATGCGCGGTCGGCGCGAACGGCGGATTGGCGAGCCCAGGAACGCGGGTCGGATTGGTCGCGATCAGTTCGGCCTCGCGCGCGTTCCAGGTCGACAGCAGTTTTGGATCGGGCGGGCAGCCGATCAGGCCGGGATGGATCAGGCCGGCGAAGTTGACACCGGGAACGTGGCGCGACGAGGTGTAGAGGCCCTTGATATCCCAGATCGACTTCTGCGCCAGCGGGAAATGATCGGTGAGGAAGCCGCCGCCGTTCTGCTTGGAGAAGAAACCGTTGAAGCCCCACAGGCTCTCCTTGAGCGGGCCGACGTCGAGGAGATCGACGACCAGGAGATCGCCAGGCTCGGCGCCCTTGACGCCGATCGGGCCGGACAGGAAGTGCACGATCGACAGATCAATGTCGCGCACGTCATCGGCGGAATCGTTGTTCTTGATGAAACCACCGGTCCAGTCATAGGTCTCGATGATGAAGTCGTCGCCGGGATTGACCCACGCCACGATCGGGATGTCCGGGTGCCAGCGGTTATGCACCATGTCGTTGTCGTAAGCCGATTTGGTGAGATCGACCTTGATGAGTGTCTCTGGCATCAAAAGCTCCCCTTTTTACTTGCCTTGGTTAGACGGACAGATATTTCGAGATCTGCGCGGCATCGACAGCATCACGCGGATCGTCGCGGACGATCTCGCCGTTCTCGATGACAAGCACACGGTCGGCGATGTCGAGCGCGAAGCTCAGCACCTGCTCGGAGACCACGATCGAGAGACCGCGCTCGTCACGGATGCGCCTCAAGGTGCGCGCCATCTCCTTGATGATCGAGGGCTGGATGCCCTCGGTCGGCTCATCCAGCAGCAGCACTTTCGGCTTGGTCGCGAGCGCCCGCGCAATCGCGAGTTGCTGCTGCTGGCCGCCGGACAGATTGCCACCGCGGCGGTTCTTCATCTCCAAGAGCACCGGGAATAGTTCGTAGATATCCCCGGGCACTTCGGACTCGCCGTGCACGACGAGGCCGGTCTCGATGTTCTCCTTCACCGTCATGGTGGAGAAGATCATGCGGCCTTGCGGCACATAGGCGAGGCCCTTGGCCACGCGCTCATAGCTTTCGAGCTTGTTGAGCTCCGCGCCGTCCATGGTCACCGAGCCGCTCTTGGTCGGCAGGATGCCCATCAGCGACTTCATCAGCGTGGTCTTGCCCATGCCGTTGCGGCCCATGATCGCCACGATTTCGTTGGGCGCGACTGACACGTTGAGCCCGTGCAGCACCTCGCTCTGGCCATAGGCGACGTGAAGATCGGAGATTGCGAGCATCGACGTGTTCCTTATTTCTTGCGCATGATCTTGTCCGGAAACCGGACGCCACTTTCCGGGATCATGCGCTAGTGCCCGAGATAGACTTCGATGACTTTCGGGTCGTTCTTGACGTGCTCCATCGTTCCCTCGGACAAAATCTGCCCCTGATGCAGCACGGTGACCTTGTGGGCGATGTCCTCGACGAATTTCATATCGTGCTCGATCACGAGCACGGAGCGGCCCTTGATGATGCGGTTGAGCAGTTCGGCGGTCTTGGCGCGCTCGGACACGCTCATGCCGGCGACGGGCTCGTCCAGCATCAGGAGGTCCGGGTCCTGGATCAGCAGCATGCCGATCTCGAGCCATTGCTTCTGCCCGTGGCTCAACTGGTCCGCATAGGTGTGGAGGCGATCTTTGAGGAAGATCATCTCGGCGACTTCCTCGACGCGCTCTTTCACCGTAGCGTCGCGCTGGAACGTGAGCGAGCCGAACACGGTCCGGCCGCGCGGGAAGGAAATCTCCAGGTTCTCGAACACGGTGAGGTCTTCGAACACCGAGGGCGTCTGGAACTTGCGGCCGACACCGGCCTGCACAATCTCGTTCTCGCGCAGCTTCGTCAGCTCCTGGCCGCGGAACTGGATCGAGCCCGAGGTGGCTTTGGTCTTGCCGCAGATCAGGTCAAGGACGGTGGTCTTGCCGGCGCCGTTGGGGCCGATGATGACGCGGATCTCGTTATCCTCGACATAGAAGGAGAGATCGTTGACCGCCTTGAAGCCGTCGAAGGAGACGGTGAGGCCGGAGACCGCGAGCAGGAAATCCTTGGGCTGATGACCGATGAGCATGACCCTCTCCCCTACTCTGCCGGTGCGCCGTCGGCGACGGGGAAGCCGTTACCGGGTTTCGACTTACGCGAGGCCAGCAGGCGATCGATGTGCGGCTGGACGTAGTCCTGCCAGATCCCTGAGAGCCCGTTCGGGAATGCCAGCACGACCGCGATGAAGAGCGCGCCCAGGCCGAACAGCCAGAGTTGCGGAAAGGATTCCGACAGGCTGGTCTTGGCGAAATTGACCAGCAATGAACCCCAGACCGCGCCGAAGATCGACATCCGGCCGCCGACCGCGGTGTAGATCACCATCTCGATCGACGGCACGATGCCGACGAAAGATGGCGACATGAAGCCGACTTCGAGCGTGAACATGGCGCCGCCGATCGCGGCAAAGATCGCGGCAGCGCAGAAGGCGAAGATCTTGAAATTGGCGACGCTGTAGCCGGAGAAGCGAACGCGGTCCTCCTGCTCGCGCATTGCCACCAGGATGCGACCAAGCTTCGTCAGTCGGATGAACTGCGCGGCGATGATGCAGGCAAACAGCAGCACGACCTCGACGAAATAGAGGATGAACTTGGCATGATCGGTGCGGATGTCCCAGCCGTGCAGCGTGCGGAGATCGGTGATGCCGTTGATGCCGCCGGTGTAGCCCTGCTGTCCGACGATCAGGATGGTCATGATCGCAGCGATCGCCTGCGTGATGATCGCGAAATAGACGCCGCCGACGCGCCGCTTGAACATCGCCGCGCCGATGATGAAGGCGAAGATTCCCGGCACCAGCATGATGGCGATCAGGGTGATCGGGAAGCTGTGGAACGGCTTCCAGAAAAAGGGAAGCTGCGTGAGCTGGTTCCAGTCCATGAAATCGGGAATGCCTGGAGTCGACTGAATCTTGGTGTTCTCGACGCTGGAGGCCTCGAGCTTCAGGTACATCGCCATGCAGTAGCCGCCGAGACCGAAGAACACGCCCTGCCCCAGGCTCAAGATGCCGCCATAGCCCCAGCACAGCACCAGACCAATGCCGACGAACGCGTAGGTCAGATATTTGGCGACCAGGTTGAGGCGGAAGATATCGAGCGACAGCGGCAGGATGACGAAGAGCAGGAGCGCGAGCGCGATGAAGCCGATCAGCTCGGTGCGGTTGAAAAAGCGCGAGTTGATGATCATGACCTTTGCCTGCTTGTTCTTACTTGCGGACCTTGAGTGCAAACAGTCCCTGCGGCCGCATCATCAGGATCGCGACGATAGCCAATAGGGTGAGCACCTTCGCCATCGAGCCCGACAGGAAGAACTCCATGGTCGACTGCGCCTGCGAGATGGTGAAGGCGGAAGCGATGGTGCCGACCAGCGAGGCCGCGCCGCCGAACACGACGACGAGGAAAGTGTCGACAATGTAAAGCTGGCCGGCGGTCGGCCCCGTCGAGCCGATCATGGTGAAGGCGCTTCCCGCGATCCCTGCGATGCCGCAGCCGAGGCCGAAGGTGTAGCGGTCGACCTTCTCGGTGTTGATGCCGACGGCGCCCGCCATCACGCGGTTCTGCACGACGGCGCGGACCTGGCGGCCCCAGCGCGACCAGAACAGCACATAGGCGACGACGATGGTAATCAGCACGGTGAGTCCCATCACGAACATGCCGTTGATCGGGATCTGGATCGCGTCGGTCGCCTGCCAGGAGCCCATCATCCATTCCGGCAGTTCGACGCCGACCTCGCGCGCGCCGAACAGCGAGCGATAGGCTTGCTGCAGGATCAGGCTCAATCCCCAGGTTGCCAGCAGCGTATCCAGCGGGCGCTTGTAGAGATGGCGTATCAGCGCCCATTCGACCAGCATCCCGAGCGCGCCGGAGGCGATGAACGCCAGGATCATCGCGAGGAAGAAGTAGCCAGGGAACAGCGACGGCAGATATTGCTGGAAGCCGTTCGACGTCATCCAGGTGACGTAGGCGCCCAGGATCATGAACTCGCCATGGGCCATGTTGATGACGCCCATCTGGCCGAAGATGATGGCGAGCCCCAGCGCCATCAGAACGTAGACCGAGAACAGGATCAGTCCGGCAAAGCCTTGCATGGCGAAGATGGCGCCGAGATCGCTGAGCGAATAGTCACCGAACATGATCCGTCCTCTGCATGGGGCAGCTTTACGCGCGCGCACGGCGCGTGCGTTTTGGGTGGCGCGGGCCCTGCGGCCCACGCCGACGTCATGAGAGTTGAGACGCGGCCTCAGGCGAGGCGCGTTCTCACTGGTAGCCCTTCGGGAACGGATCGGGCTCGACGAGATCGGCGGTCTCGTAGATCAGTTCGTACTGGCCGTCGGCCTTGGCGCGGCCGACGCGCGTCTTGGACCAGAGGTGATGGTTCTCGTGGATGCGGACATAGCCTTCGGGCGCGCCCTTGAACTCGGCGCCGGGCGATGCCGCCGCGATCTTGTCGATGTCGAAGGAGCCCGCCTTCTCCACCGTCAACTTCCACAGCCACGGGCCGAGATAGGCGGCCTGGGTGACGTCGCCGATCACGGTTTTCTCGCCCCACATCTTCTTGAAGGCGGAGACGAAAGCCTTGTTGTTGGGATTGTCGAGCGACTGGAAATATTTCATGCAGGCATAGGCGCCCGCGATGTTTTCACCGCCGATGCCGTCGATTTCGTCTTCGGTCACCGAGATCGTGAGCAGCGTCTGCTTGGACAGATCGATGCCGGCCGCCTTGAGCTGCTTGTAGAAGGCGACGTTGGAGCCGCCGACGATGATGGCGTAGATCACGTCGGGCTTGGTCAGTTTGATCTTGTTGATGACCGAGTTGAACTGGGTGTGGCCGAGCGGGAAGTATTCCTCGCCAACGACCTTGGCGCCCTGCAGATGGCCCTCGATGTGCTTGCGCGCGATCTTGTTGGAGGTGCGCGGCCAGATGTAGTCGGAGCCGAGCAGATAGAAGGTCTTGGCGCCCTTGGTCTTGTTGACCCAGTCGAGGCCAGCGATGATCTGCTGGGTGGCTTCCTGGCCGGTGTAGATGACGTTCTTGGACTGCTCGAGGCCTTCGTAGAAGGTCGGGTAGTAGAGCATGCCGTTGTACTGCTCGAACACCGGCAGCACCGCCTTCCGCGAGGCGGAAGTCCAGCAGCCCATCACGGCCGCGCATTTGTCGTTGACGAGGAGCTTCTTCGCCTTCTCGGCGAAGGTCGGCCAGTCGCTGGCGCCGTCCTCCTGGATGAACTTGATCTTGCGGCCGAGCACGCCGCCTTCCGCATTGATCTGCTCAATTGCCAGTTTTTCCGCTTCGACCGACCCGGTCTCGGAGATTGCCATGGTGCCGGTGACGGAGTGCAGGATGCCGACGGTCACTTCGCTATCGGTGACGGCAAGGCCGGTGGTGTTGACCGCGGACGTTGGCGGAGCTTCCGCAAACGAGGCGCGTGGAAGCATCGAGATGGCCGGCAGCGCCGCCATTCCCATCAGGAGCTTGCGCCGAAGCGGCGACCGCAGGCCCGGTTTCTTTTCGTCTGACATGAGCACCCCAACTGGTTCGAGAACGCGCTTAATGGTCAGGCGAGGATTGCCCAGATTTGTGCAGCGCACTGATACGCAAGATTGCGTATACTGCACCGCAAAATAGCGACGTAGGTTCTGGTACGGGATTTGCGAGCCAACGGGCGAGACCGACGTCGGCTCAGGAGGTGGGGAATTGGCAGGGCGGCAGCGGATAGACCGCGTCAGGCGCCAGTATAATCAGTGGGTTGCCAACCAGACGCTGGAGGACTACGCGCTGCGCTTCACCGCAAAGAGCGCGCGCCGCTGGTCCGCCGCCCGCGTTGCCAACACCGCGCTGGGCGCGATCTCGTTCCTGGCGCTGGAAGCGATCGGCGGCACCATCACGCTGAACTATGGCGCGATGAACGCGACCGCCGCCATCCTCGTGGTCAGCGCCATCATCTTCTGCTGTGGACTGCCGATTGCCTATAACGCCGCCAAGTTCGGCATCGATATCGACCTTCTAACGCGCGGCGCCGGCTTCGGCTATATCGGCTCGACCATCACCTCGCTGATCTACGCCTCCTTCACCTTCATCTTCTTTGCGATCGAGGCGGTGATCCTGGCGACCGCGCTCGAGATGTGCTTCGGCATCCCGCGGCCGATCGGCTATGTCATCAGCGCCGTCGTGATCATCCCGCTGGTGGTCTACGGCATCACCCTGATCAGCCGCTTTCAGTTGTGGACGCAGCCGATCTGGATCGTGCTGCACATCCTGCCTTTTGCCGCGATCGCCTACGCCCATCCGCGCTCCTTCATCGAGTGGCGCAATTTTGCCGGCGAGCATGGCGACCCCTCCGGCCAGATCGACTTGCTGCTGTTCGGCACAGCGGCGTCCGTGGTGTTCTCGCTGGTGGCGCAGATCGGCGAGCAGGTCGACTTCCTCCGCTTCCTGCCGCGCGACCGGCGGACGTCGCGGCGGGCATGGTGGATCGCGCTGCTCAGCGCCGGACCAGGGTGGATCGTGCTGGGCGCGCTGAAATTGCTGGCCGGATCGTTCCTCGCCTTCTTCGCGCTGAGCCACGGCGTTTCCTACGAGCACGCCGCCGAGCCTGCCAAGATGTATCTGGAAGCGTATCGCTACGTGCTGTCGCAGCCGGATCTGGCGCTGGCGCTGACCGGGACATTCGTGATCCTGTCGCAGGTGAAGATCAACGTCACCAACGCCTATGCCGGCTCGATCGCCTGGTCGAACTTCTTCTCCCGCCTCACCCACAGCCATCCCGGCCGCGTGGTCTGGCTGGTCTTCAACGTGATCGTCGCACTCTTGTTGATGGAGATCGGCGTCTACAAGGCGCTGGAGCAGACGCTCGCGCTCTATTCCAATGTCGCGATCGCCTGGGTCGGTGCTCTCGTGGCCGACCTCGTCGTCAACAAGCCACTGGGCCTCCGACCGCAACACATCGAATTCAAGCGCGCCCATCTCTGCGACATCAACCCGGTCGGCGTCGGCGCGATGCTGATTGCGACGATCGTCTCGATCAGTGCTTTCTATGGCGTGTTCGGACCGACAGCGAAAGCGCTCTCCGCCTTCGTCGCGCTGGCCGTGGCCTTCGTCACTGCGCCACTGATCGCCTGGGCCACCGACGGCAAATACTACATCGCGCGCAAGCCGAAGCGGAGCTGGCAGAACCTCGATCAGATCCAGTGCTGCATCTGTGAACATTCGTTCGAGCCTGAGGATATGGCCGCCTGCCCTGCCTATGCCGGCCCGATCTGCTCCTTGTGCTGCTCGCTGGATGCGCGCTGCCATGACCTCTGCAAGCCGCATGCGCGGATCCAGGCGCAGGTGTCGGAGACTCTGGGCAAATTGCTGCCGCAGCCGATCTATGCCCGCATCAATTCGCAGCTCGGGCATTATCTCGGTGTATTCGCGGTCTCCGCTGGCCTGGTCGGGCTGGTGCTCGGCCTGATCTATCTGCAGACCTCGGCGACTGTTGAAGCCGGCGACCTATTGTCGGACGTGCTGTGGAAGGTATTTTTCGGGCTGACCATCATCATCGGCGTGGTCGCCTGGCTGTTCGTGCTGGCGCAGCAGAGCCGACGCGCGGCGGAGGAAGAGACCCGGCGGCAGACCGCGCTCCTGATCCAGGAAATCGACGCCCACAAGCGCACCGACGCCGAATTGCAGCGCGCCAAGGAAGTCGCCGAATCCGCCAACCTCGCCAAGAGCCGCTATGTCGTCGGCCTGAGCCACGAGCTCCGCTCGCCGCTGAACGCGATCTCCGGCTATGCGCAATTGCTGGAGCAGGACAACAGCCTGCAGACGCGACCGCGCGAACAGGTGCGCGTTGTTCGCCGTAGCGCCGACCATCTCTCCGGATTGATCGACGGCATTCTGGACATCTCCAAGATCGAGGCCGGCCGGCTGTATCTCTCCCGCGACGAGGTTCGCCTGAATGATTTCCTCGACCAGCTCGTCGGCATGTTCCGCCTGCAGGCGGCGGCGAAAGGCGTCGAATTCATCTTCAAGCGGCCGGCCGTGCTGCCGGTCGTGGTCTATGCCGACGAGAAGCGGCTGCGGCAGATCCTGATCAACCTGCTGTCGAACGCGATCAAGTTCACGCAAGCCGGGCATGTGCAATTCGTCGTGCACTACCGCAGCCCGGTCGCCGAATTCGAGGTGATCGACACTGGCCCCGGCATCCAGCCGGACGATCTCGAACGCATCTTCGCGCCATTCGAGCGCGGCGCGCTCGGCGTCTCCCAGCCGCAGACCGGCACCGGCCTCGGGCTGACCATCAGCCGGCTGCTGGCGGGCGTGATGGGCGGCGACATCAAGGTGACCAGCGCCGTCGGCGCCGGCAGCACCTTCCGCGTCAAGATATTGCTCTCGGAAGTGACCAATCCGCGGCGCAGCGCGCCGACCGATGCACCCGTCTATGGCTATCACGGCACGCGCAAGACGATCCTGATCACCGACGATGATCCGACGCACCGCGATCTCCTGCGCGAGGTGCTCGCGCCGCTCGGCTTCATCCTGCTCAGCGCGCCCGATGGTCCCGGCTGCTTAGCGCTGGCGCAGCATTGCCGGCCCGACCTGTTCCTGCTCGACATCTCCATGCCGGGCATGGACGGCTGGACGGTCGCGGAAGCGCTGCGCTCGGCCGGCCATCACCAGGCACGCATCCTGATGATCTCGGCGAGCGCGCTGGAGGCGCATGGCGCCCCGCTGGCGCAGCCGTTCCACGACGGTTACCTGATGAAGCCGATCGATATTCCGCGCCTGCTCGAGACCATCCGCCTGCTGCTCAAGCTCGACTGGCAGCATGACGCCGACGAGGTGGCCGTGCCGCAGTGGCAGCCGGAGAGCGGCTCGCGGCCGCCGGTGAAATATATCGAGGAACTGATCGGCCTCGGGCAATTGGGCTATATCCGGGCGATCCAGCTCAAGCTCGACGAAATCGGAACTGAATATCCTGAACATGCCGACTTCGTCGCGCAGATGCGCTCACTGGTCGATCGTTTCGACCTCGATCAGTACATGGCGACCCTGAAGGCGCTGCACAGTTATGACCATTGAAAGCAAGAAGCGCGACGTCGCGCTCGTCGTCGACGACTCGCCGGAGACGCTGCGGCTCCTGACCGACGCGCTCGACGGCGCCGGCATGACCGTGATGGTGGCGCTCGACGGCGCCTCCGCGATGCGGATCGTGGACCAGATCACGCCCGACATCGTGCTGCTCGACGCGGTCATGCCCGGCATGGACGGTTTCGAGACCTGCCGCCGGCTGAAGCGCGATGCCGGGCTCGACAATGTGCCGATCATCTTCATGACCGGCCTCGCCGAGACGGAGCACATCGTGCGCGGATTGGAGGCCGGCGGCGTCGACTATGTGACAAAACCGATCGTGGTGCAGGAGATGCTGGCGCGCATCCGCGTACATCTCGCCAATGCGCGGCTGACGCAGAGCGCGCGCGCCGCGCTCGACGTCTCCGGCCGCTATCTGCTCGCGGTCAACGCCGCCGGCAAGATTCTGTGGGCCACGCCGCAGGCGCAGAGGCTGCTATCGGACACGCTGGCGGAAGACGGCGATGACGTCGTGCTGCCCGATCCGATCCCGCAATGGCTGGAGCAGGCGCAGAAAGGCAAGACGGCAGCGAAGACCACGACCATGGCCTCGTTTCCCGGCAACGAGCAATTGCGGCTGCAATATATGGGCAAGCTTGGCGCCAACGAATTCCTGCTGCGGCTGGCGAAAGACACCAGCGCCGATATGCCCGCGGAATTCTCCAGCGAGCTCGGCCTCACCACGCGCGAGGGCGAGGTGCTGTCATGGCTCTCCAAGGGCAAGACCAACCGCGACATCGCGCAGATCCTGGGGCTCAGCCCGCGCACGGTCGACAAGCATCTCGAGCAGATCTACTCCAAGCTCGGGGTGGAGAACCGCACCGCGGCAGCGGCGATCGCGGTGAATGCGAAGAACAGGAAGTCGTGAGGCAAATTTCACCGTCCGTCATTGCGAGCGAAGCGAAGCAATCCACCTCTCCACTTGCGGAGACATGGATTGCTTCGTCGCTTCGCTCCTCGCAATGACGGCGCTACTTATCAAGCACGCTGATATCAGCGACCAGCACGCTGCCCGTCGCAGATTCCGTAATGTAGAGCCGATCGCGGTTCTCGCCGCCGATCGCGACATTGGTGACGGCATTGCCGGCGCAGGACTTGATGCGGGCGATCAGCTCGCCTGACGGCGCGAACACGAAGACGTGGCCAAGCGAGACATGGGCGACGAACAGCCGGCCGGCTTTGTCCATCGTGATCCCGTCAGGCCCGCCAGGGCCGAACATCGTGCAGAAGCGGCCGACCTTCGACACGCTGCCGTCCTTCATGAACGGCGCGCGCCACACCGCGTTGTCGCGGGTCATCGCGACGAACAGCACGGCCTCGTGCGGATCGAGCACCAGCCCGTTGGGGCTGACGCCGGTCTGGATCAGGCAATCGAGCTGGCCGCTTGCCCGCAGGCGATAGACCCGACCGCTCGGATCGTGCAGGCCGGTCTGGCCCTGGTCGGTGAAATAGATATCGCCCTTGGAGGCGATGTGCAGATCGTTGCAGCCGCGGAACGATTCCGAATTGCGCGAGGTCAATACCGGAAGCATCCGCCCTGCCCGTGCATCGAGCTCCATGATGCCGTGCCGGTAGTCGGCGACAAGGATGCGGCCTTTGGAATCGATCTTCAGCCCGTTCGGCCATCCCTGATACTCGACGGCCAGCGACCATTTCTTATCCGGCGAAATCCTGAAGATGCGACCGAAGGGGATATCTACGATGTAGAGATTGCCATCCGCGTCGAAGGACGGACCTTCGATGAAGCAATCGGTTGGCTGACCCGGGCGATTGGCATCTGCCCATTCGGTTGACTGCTTGCGCCGGAATTCGTCCGGCATGGCTGAGAAGATCGCGGTCTCGATCAGTTTCGGCGGCGTTTCCAGGTACAGCATTTCTTGGTTCACCCGTTAGCGGAACGGGCGGCACCATAGAGGACATCGAAGGCGACGTCGATTGGCTCCCCACCGTCATTGCGAGGAGCCCTTGCGACGAAGCAATCAATGCCTCCACAAGCGGCGAGATGGATTGCTTCGCTGCGCTCGCAATGACGTGGGGAGAGACCTAATTGGCCGCAGCCAATGGTGGTTGTTCAGAATCTCGCGCCCCCGTCTGCGCGATGAGCCGCTTCAATTCCGGGATGCAGGAGCCGCAATTGGTGCCGGCCTTGAGCTTTGCACCGATCTCGGCCGGAGAGCTCGCGCCGGCGGCGATCGCATCGCAGATTGTGGCGCGGCCGACGCCGAAGCAGGCGCAGACGATCGGGCCGGCGTTGGCGAGGCCGTCTGCCGATTTGCCTGATAGCAGCATGCGCCGCTGCCCGTCGCTGAGCGCATCGGCGGCGAACAAGCCTTTCACCACGTTCCAGTCGCCGGCATCATCAGCGGGGCCGAGAAACAGGCAGGTCTCGATGCGGCCGTTATTGAACGAGGCGCCGCGGTAGATGCCGCCGCCGAAATCCTTGTATTCGGCGAGATCGCCCTCGGTGTTCATCCTGAGCCAGAGCTGCCAGCCCAACAGGTCGGCATTGTCTGCGAACAGGTAGCCGTGGCCGCCATTGACCGCGACGCGCGCGACCCAGGCATGAACAGGCAATTGCAGCGGCTGGCGCGACAAGGCAAAGCCGCGGAACACATATTCATAGGGCGCGATCGAGGCCGGCGTCGCCTTGTTCTCGGGCTGGCCGGAGAACGGATCGGTGAAGGGCGCAACCAGCGAACCGACGCGGGCGCCGGTCGCGGTGGCCTCGCTCCAGTGGATCGGCGCGAACAGCATGCCGCGCTGCTGGCGCTCGCTGACGACGACGCGGAGCGTGCATTGCCCGTAGTCGGTGGTGACGCGGGCAAAGCTGCCGTCGCTCACGCCGTAGCGCAGCGCATCATCAGGATGAACCTCCACGAACGGCTCGGGCAGATGCTGGCCGAGCCTCGGGCTCGCGCCGGTGCGCGTCATCGTGTGCCACTGGTCGCGGATCCGGCCGGTGTTGAGCCGCAACGGCCGCGCCGGCGTCGTCTCGGTCCGCAGCGACGGAATCTCCGGCGCGACGAAGCGCGCCTTGCGGTCGTTGGCGAAGAAGCCGCCTTCCGCGAAGAAGCGCGGCTGCGGCGATGCATCCTGCCGCACCGGCCATTGCACCGGCGCCATCACGTCAAAAGCCTCGTCCGACAGCGACGTCAGCGCGCCGATATCGAAATCTCTGATGCCGTTGTTTTCGAACGCCGACAGCGCCGCGTGCTCGCGGAAGATGTCAGCCGCGGATTTGAAGTCGAACGCCGCACCAAAGCCGAGGCGCCTTGCGACCTCGCACAGGATCCACCAGTCCGGCTGCGCTTCGCCAGGAGACTCCAGGAACGTGCGCTGCCGCGAGATGCGGCGCTCGGAATTGGTCACCGTGCCGGATTTCTCGCCCCAGGCCTGCGCCGGCAACAGCACATGCGCTCCGGCATCGACGGTGTCGTTGGAGCGGACATTCTCCGACACCACGAACAGCTCCAACTTCTTCAGCGCTTCGCGCGCGGCGTCGGCATCCGGCAGCGATACCGCCGGGTTGGTGCCCATCACCCACAACGCCTTGATCTCGCCGCGCCCGATCGCCTCGAACATCTGCACCGCTTTCAGGCCCTCATGGGTGGCGATGCGCGGCGCCTTCCAGAACCTGCGGACGCGGTCGATATCCGGCGGCGTGAACGCCATGTGGGCGGCGAGCTGGTTGGCGAGCCCGCCGACTTCGCGCCCGCCCATCGCGTTCGGCTGTCCGGTCAGCGAGAACGGCGACGCGCCGACCTTGCCGATGCGGCCCGTGGCGAGGTGGCAGTTGAGGATGGCGTTGACCTTGTCGGTGCCCTGCGCCGACTGATTGACACCCTGCGAATACAAGGTGACGACGCGCGGCGTGTTGGCGAACATCTTGAAGAACGTCGCGACGTCCTGCTCGGAGAGGCCGGTCGCGAGCGCCGTCGCGCCGACGCTGCCGGCCATGCCGCGGGCGCGCGCCAGCGCCTCGTCGAAACCGGCCGTATAGCTGGCGATATAGGTGTGGTCGAGCGCGCCGCTGTCAGCAAGATGCACCAGCAAGCCGCAGAACAATGCGGTGTCGGTGCCGGGCTTCAAGCCCAGGAAGAGATCGGCATCCTCAGTCGTATCGGTGCGCCGCGGATCGATCACCACGATACGCGCGCCGCGCTGCTGCTTGTTGGCGAGCATGCGCTGGAACAGCACCGGATGGCACCACGCGGCGTTGGAGCCGACCAGCACCAAGAGGTCGGCCTGTTCGAGATCCTCGTAACAGCCGGGCACGGTGTCGGCGCCGAAGGCGCGGCGGTGGCCTGCGACCGAGGACGACATGCACAGCCGCGAATTGGTGTCGACATTGGCGCTGCCGATGAAACCCTTCATCAGCTTGTTGGCGACGTAGTAATCCTCCGTCAGCAACTGACCGGAGAGATAGAACGCGACCGCACCGGGGCCGTCGCGCGCGATGATGTGCTTGAAGCGGTGTGCGACATGGTCGAGCGCGTCGCTCCAGGCGATGCGCTCCATCCCGTTGTCGCAGCGGATCATCGGATAGAGCAGCCGGTTCGATAACCCGAGCGTCTCGCCGAGGGCGGAGCCCTTCGAGCACAGGCGTCCGAAATTAGCGGGATGGTCGGGATCACCCGCGATCGCGGCGCCGCCCTTGCCGTCAGGCGTCGCCAGCACGCCGCAGCCGACGCCGCAATAGGCGCAGGTGGTCTTGACGATCCGGAGAGCGGGATCGGCGCTCATGCCGCCTCCGCCATCGAACGGCCGAACATCATGTCGCCGCGAATCTTCGTAACGGGCCTCGCGCTGCGGATCAGGTCGAGATACCAGAGTGCATCTGGCGTGTCGCCGATCAGAACCGCGCCGGTCAGGCGCCCGTCTGCAATCACGAGCTTCTTGTAGGTCCCGTGGTTGACGTCGCTGAACACGATGCTCTCGCTGCCCTCGGCGCCCATGAAGTCGCCGGCGGAGAACACGCTGACACCGGACACTTTCAAATTGGTTGCCACGATGCTGCCGGCATAGGCGACATCCTGCCCGGCGAGATGCCGCGCCAGCACGCGCGCCTGCTCATAGGCCGGCTCGACCAAGCCGTAGCAGATGCCGCGATGCTCGGCGCATTCGCCGATCGCGAACACGCCTTCCGCAGCGGTCTGTAAGCAATCGTCAACCACGATGCCGCGATTGACGGCAATGCCGGCTTCCTTTGCCAACGCGATGTTCGGCCGGATGCCGGCGGCGAAGATCACCGCGTCCGCCTTGATCAGGCGTCCATCCGCAAGCTCGATGCCTTCAACGCGGCCTTCGCCATGGATGCGCGCGGTGCTGGCCTCGAGCAGGATCTCGATGCCCTTCTGCTCGACCAGCGATTTCAGGAGCGCGCCTGCCGGTGCGTCGAGCTGGCGCTCCATCAACCGGTCCATCAGGTGCACCAGCGTCACCGGCGCGCCGGCCTTCGCAAGCCCATAGGCCGCTTCAAGCCCGAGCAGTCCACCGCCGATCACGACCACGCGCGTCTTGCGTGCTGCGAGCGCGAGCAACAGGTCGACGTCGCGGCTGTCGCGAAACGTGTGCACGCCGGCGAGATCGGCGCCCGGCACGTTCAAGCGCAGCGCCGACGAGCCGGTGGTCAAGACCAGCTTCGAGAAGACGATGCTCTCCTCGCCTTCGATCTTCAGTTCGCGGCGGCCGACATCGATCTCGGTGGCGACGCAGCCATATTTCAGCGTGACGCCGCGGTCGCGCCACCATGATGCCGGCTGCAGCTCGATATCCTCCGACGTGGTCTCGCCGGCAAGAACGGAGGACAATAGCACGCGGTTATAGGCGAGCCGCGGCTCGCTGCCGATCACCGCGATGGCGTAGCGCCCGAGCGCCACCTTCGACAACTCGTCGACCAGGCGCGCAGCCGCCATCCCGTTGCCAACAATGACCAGAGGTTCGCTCACGGCGCATTCCCTATTCGGCAGCTCAGGTGCTGCCGTAAGCTTCCGAAATCATGTAGCCGGACAGCGTACCGTAGGCCGCAGTCCAGGCATCGGCAACTTCGGACGTCCAGGCTTCGCCGAGACCTTTCTCCAAGGTCCACAACAGCGCGCCGCCGACAACGGGATAATGCTCCGGCTTGGTCCCGTAGCTCACATGCCGCTTGGCGAGCGCGCTTGCGGCAGGCAGCACGGATTGCAGATTGCTGAGCCCATTCACCACCACAGCCAGCACCGCCATCAGTTTCTTGCGCTGTTCGGTCATGTCGTCCGGAAACATCGACCTCACCGCCGGCGCGACCTCGAACAAGCGATCATAGAAGAGGGTCGCCGCCTGCTCGGAAATCGGCGCGACCTTGGAGAAACTCTCTTGCACGAGCTTGACTTGCTCCGGTGTCATGCTGCGCTCCGTCGTTGGAACCTACGCCGCCTCGACGAAGCGATGCCGCTCGTAGAGGAATTCGAGCACGCGCTGCCGGCACTTGAGGTAGCTGGAGTTGGTGGCGAGCTCGAGCCGCTTGCGCGGCCGCGCCAGCGGCACTTCCAGCACTTCACCGATCCGTGCGCTCGGACCGTTGGTCATCATCACGATGCGGTCCGACAACAGCACCGCCTCGTCGACGTCATGGGTGATCATCAAGATGGTGTTGCCGAGCTTCTGGTGCAGAGCCATCACGGAATCTTGCAGATGCGCGCGGGTCAGCGCATCGAGCGCGCCGAAGGGTTCATCGAGCAAGAGCACCTTCGGCTCCATGGCGAGCGCCCGCGCGATGCCGACGCGTTGCTTCATGCCGCCGGAGATTTCGTTGGGGCGCTTGTCCTTGGCATGCGCCATCTGCACGAGGTTGAGATTGTGCATCACCCAGGCGTCGCGCTCGGCCCGCGTCTTGGTCTTGGCGAACACTTTGTCGACGCCGAGCTTGACGTTCTCGTAGACCGTCAGCCAGGGTAGCAGGCTGTGGTTCTGGAACACCACCGCGCGATCCGGACCCGGCGAGTTGACCTCGCGGTTCTCCAGCAGCACGCCGCCGTGGGTGGCGCCGGTGAGCCCGGCGACGATGTTGAGCAGCGTGGACTTGCCGCACCCGGAATGGCCGATGATCGAGACGTACTCGCCCTTCTCGATCGTCAGGTTGATGTCCTTCAGGACTTCGGTCGTGGCATTGCCGCGGGTGAAGGTCTTGTCGATGTGATCGAGCTTCAGATAGGCGTGCATGACATTTCCCTTCAGTTCACGGCGGTGCCGTGGGTCACGAACTTCGCCAGCCCTGCGATCAGGCGGTCGAGCACGAAGCCGATGATGCCGACATAGAACAGCGCCAGGATAATTTCGCTGATGTGCGAGGAATTCCAGGCATCCCAGATGAAGAAGCCGATACCGACGCCGCCGATCAGCATTTCGGCTGCGACGATCGCGAGCCAGGACAGCCCGATACCGATGCGCAAGCCAGTGAAGATGTAGGGCGCCGCCGCCGGAATCATGATCTTGGAGAAGAACTCGAGCGGATTGAGCTGCACGACCGCGGCGACGTTGCGGTAATCCTGCGGGATATTCCGGATGCCGACCGCGGTGTTGATGATGATCGGCCACACCGAGGTGATGAAGATCACGAAGATTGCCGACGGATGGCCGTCGCGGAAGGCCGCGAGCGACAGCGGCAACCAGGCGAGCGGCGGGATCGTGCGCAGGACCTGGAACAAGGGATCAAGCCCGCGCATCGCCCAGACCGATTGACCGACCAGCGTGCCGAGCGCAACTCCGACGATCGCCGCGATCGAATAGCCATAGGCGACGCGCTGCAGGCTCGCCGACAGGTGCCAGAACAGGCCCTTGTCGATGCCGCCATGGTCGAAGAACGGATCGAAGATCAGTTCCTTGGTGTCGCTGAACACACGCGAGGGCGGCGGCAGTGCCGAGCCGGCGCGCCGGCAGATCAGCTCCCAGACCACGAGCAGGAGCGCGACGACGATCAGCGGCGGCACCACGCGCGCCGCGGCTTCCTTCGCCATCTTGGCGTATTTCTCGGACTGCGGCGCACGCTTCGGCGTCATGGTCACGACCGGCGCGGAGGCGACCGGAAGCGCCGTCGTCGCGGCGTCGGTTTTCACTGCAGGCATAGACATCGAAAATCTCTCTCCGTGTTCAGGTGCCGGGCCACGCACACATGCGCGCGGCCTTGCGCGGATCAGACGTCAACACGCTTGATGGACAGCGACTTCAGGTAGGCCGACGGATTCTCGGGATCGAACACCTTGCCGTCGAAGAAGGTCTCCTTGCCGCGCGAGGTCGAGGTCGGAATTTCGGATGCGGGCACGCCCATTTCCTTGGCCGCCTCGCGCCACATATCTTCGCGATTGACCTTGGCGATCAGCGCCTTGGTGTCGAAGCCCGCTTCATACTTGCCCCAGCGGATGTCTTCCGTGAGGAACCAGAGATCGTGGCTCTGGAACGGATAGGACGCGAAATCGCGCCAATACTTCATGACGTGCGGCGAGTTCTCGACCACCTTACCGGGGATGCCGTAGTCGAACTTGCCGGCGGTGCGGTCATAGACGTCCTCGACCGGGCAATTCATCCATTGCCGCTTGCCCATGATCGAAGCGAGTTCCTGCTTGTTCTCCGCCTTGTCGGACCATTGCTGGGCTTCCATCACCGCCATCAGCAGCGCCTTGGCGGCTTTCGGATATTTGTCGACGAAAGCGGCGCGCATGCCGAACGACTTTTCCGGATGCTTGTTCCATATTTCGCCGGTGGTGACAGCGGTGTAGCCGATGCGCTGGTGGATCAACTGCAGATTCCAGGGCTCGCCGACGCAGAAGCAATCCATGGTGCCGACCTTCATGTTGGCGACCATCTGCGGCGGCGGCACCACGATGGTCTCGATGTCCTTGTCGGGATCGATGCCGCCGGCCGCGAGCCAATAGCGGAGCCAGAGATCATGGGTGCCGCCCGGGAAGGTCATGGCCGCCTTCACGGCCTTGCCGGAGGCCTTCTTCTTTTCCAGCGCCGCCTTGAACGGCGTGGCGTCGACGCCGAGTTTGAGATCGGCGTATTCGCCGGCGACCGAGATGCACTGACTGTCGAGGTTGAGCCGCGCCAGGATGTACATCGGCGTCGGCTGGTTGTTCTGCGTCACCTTGCCGGCGGAGATCAGGTAAGGCATCGGCGTGAGGATATGCGCGCCGTCGATGCCGTTGCCTTCCGAGCCGAGCACGAGATTGTCGCGCGTCGTGCCCCATGAGGCCTGCTTCTGCACATCGACATCGGGCATGCCGTATTTGGTGAAGATGCCCTTGTCCTTGGCGACGAACAGCGGACCGGCGTCGCTGAGCGCGATGAAGCCGAGCTTGGCGCCCTTCACCTCGGGGCCCGCGCCTTGCGCGAACGCGCCAGCCGGGAAATTCAGTTTCGCCGCGGCGAGCAATGCGGCCGTTCCGCTTGCCGCCTTCAGAAGCTGGCGGCGGCTGACGCCATGGCGGGAGGTCTCGTTGGTCAGCTTCGTCATGCGTGCAAATGTCCTTTGCGTCTGAATGCCCGTCCGCTTGTGGCGCCGCGCTAAAGCGCACGGGGTCGCGTGCTGGGGAGGCCCCAGTCTGGCGGTGTCACAATTCGGATGATTGGTTTCGAGGGACGGCTTCAATGGCGTCGCAACATAGCCATTCAAGCTTCGTGCCAAGCCGCGACGTTGGAAAAATTCTAAGGAATGTAACGGGTTGGGGGTCGCGCAGGACGGCGCGGCTCGTCCGGTTCCGCCGCCAAAATTTGCGATTCGCTCAATCCTTGTGCGCCGCACAAAATTTGAGCAGATCATGTTCGGACCCGTAGCCCGGGTGGAGCGCAGCGCAACCCGGGACATCTGCGCGCGTGGTTACGAGCGACCCCGGGTTACGCTGGCGCTCTACCCGGGCTGCGCGTGCCCTACGCCTCTTCGCCAACCTTTTCCGCCTTCACGCCGAGCGGCGCCGGCGGCGTTCCCTCGCCGGCTTGATGCGGAAGTCGTAGGTCATCAGGTGCCACGGCTCGCTCGTTTTCGTACCGTCGGGCATCACAGGATCGGTGCGCTTCTCGATCTTCGCGACCAGTTCGTCCTTGACGCCGAACACCACGTCGGAGTCGAGATATTTGTCGCCCTCCATGAAGACGTGGGTGATCAGCGGCTCATAGCCCTTCGCCGCGACCAGGAAATGGATGTGTGCAGGACGCATCGGATGACGCCGCGTCTGCATGATCATCTCGCCGACCGGGCCGTCGGTCGGGATCGGATAGCTGCAGGGCAGAATAGTGCGGAAATGGAAACGGCCGTCATCGCCGGTGATGAAGCGCGCCCGCGACGACGGACCCTGCGTCGCATAGCTCGGCTTCTGTGAATCGTAGAAGCCATCGTCATCGGCATGCCAGACGTCAACAGGCGCGCCCGCGACCGGCTTGCCGTCGAGATCAGTGACGCGCGCCTGCACATACATGCGCTCGCCGGGCAGCGTCGCCGAGATATCGGTGCCATCAGGTGTCACCTTGTGCTCGCCGACATAGAACGGACCGAGCACCGTGGTCTCGGTGGCGCCGTCGCGGTCGCGGTGATTGACCGCATCGACCAGCATGGAGACGCCGAGCACATCGGAGAGCAGGATGAACTCCTGGCGGATATCGGTGCATTTGTGGCCAGTGCGGGTCAGGAAATCGATCGCATATTCCCACTCCGCGAAGGTGAGGTCGGTGCGGCGGACATAGTCGTGCAGCGACTTCACCAATTCCTGAAGCAGGAATTTTGCCCGCGGATTCGGCGTTTCCTCGAAACTCTGGATGACGGCGGCAGTCAGCTCAGTGTCGTTGAATTGCGGCATTGCTTCCATCCCTGCGAAATCGGTATCGCCTGGCTTCAGCCTACACGACGGCCCACGGCGGCGTAAGCGCCAGGTGATTGGAACACAGGACACTTTTCGGCTATCAAGGCCTGCCTCACAACCGGAGAAGAGCGATGCTAGCTCCCACCCCCGCTTCCCCCGAATCCGCCGGCATGTCGCAAGCGGCGCTCGACCGCCTCGAAGACCATCTGAAGCGGCGCTACATCGAGGCCGGCCGGTTTCCGGGCACCCAGCTCCTGATCTATCGCCGCGGCAAGATCGTGCATTCGACCGTGCAGGGCTTTGCCGATGTCGAGCGCAAGGTGCCGGTCAAGGACGACACGATCTTCCGCATCTATTCCATGACCAAGCCGATCACCTCGGTCGCCTTCATGATGCTGGTCGAGCGAGGCCTCGTGGCGCTCGACGAGCCCGTCCACAAATATATCCCGGAATGGAAGAACCTCGGCGTGTTCCAAGCCGGCACCGCGCCAGCGTTCCTGACCAAGCCGCCGTCGCGGCCGATGCTGATCGTCGACCTGCTCCGGCACACCTCGGGGCTCACCTACGGCTTCCAGCAGCGCTCCAATGTCGATGCCGCCTATCGCGAGAACAAGATCGGCGAAGTCGTCAAGGCCGGCACGCTCGACAGCATGATCGATGATCTCGCCAAGATCCCGCTGGAATTCTCGCCTGGCGAGGCCTGGAATTATTCAGTTGCCACCGACGTGATCGGCTATCTCGTCGGCAAGATCAGCGGCATCCCGTTCGAGCAGTTCCTGAAGGAGCGCATCTTCAACCCACTGGGCATGAACGATACCGATTTCTTCGTGCCCGCAGACAAGGCTCATCGCCTGGCGGCCTGCTATTCCGCCGACCCACAAGGCGGCATGACGTTCCACGCCGCCGAGCGCAAGGGCGGGCTGACGCTGCAGGATGACCCGGCCACCAGTTCGTTCCTGTCGCCGCCTTCGCTGATCTCCGGCGGCGGCGGATTGTGCTCGACAGCCGCCGACTATCTCACCTTCTGCCGCGCGCTGCTCAATGGCGGCGAGGTCGGCGGCGTGCGGCTGATCGGGCCGAAGACGTTGAAGCTGATGACATCGAACCACCTGCCCGGCGGCGTCGACCTGCCGGCACTGTCGCGCTCGCTGTTCTCGGAGGCGGCCTATAACGGCATCGGCTTCGGTCTCGGCTTTGCCGTGACGATGAACCCGGCGCAGACGCTGCTCGCCGGCAGCCCCGGCGAATACAATTGGGGCGGCGCCGCAACCACGTCGTTCTGGATCGACCCGGCGGAAGAATTGATCGCGATCTTCATGACCCAAGTGCTTCCCTCCAGCGCTACCCGCTCCGGCGCGAGCTGCGCACCATGGTCTACGCCGCGATCACCGACAGCAATCTCTGACGCCCAAAGATTCCGCGGCGCAGATTTTCGGCGCCGCGGAATGGCTCAAAGCTATTTCAGCATCTCCGGAACGATCAGGCGCGGCAGAAACAGCGACACGCTCGGCCAGATGATGAGCGACGCCAGCACGATCAGCATCGGCACCAGCATGATCGCAGTATCCTTCAGAGCATAGCGCAGCCGTACGCCGGCAACGGCGCAGGCAATCATCAGGCATAATCCATATGGCGGCGTCACCAGCCCGAACGCCAGCGAGACGATCGAGATGATCGCAAACTGCACCGGATGCAGATCGACCGATCTTGCCAGGGGCTCCAGGACGGTGCCGACGATCACGATTGCCGGAATCGCGTCAAGGAAACAGCCCACGACAAGGAAGCAGAAGGAGATGAAGAAGCCAGCCGCAATCGGCCCCATGCCCCAGGTCGAGACGTTGGCCAGCAGTTCCTGTGGAATCCTGTAATAGGCCAGCAGCCAGCCGAATGCGCTGGCGGTGCCGACGCAAAACAGCGCGACCGCGGCCAGACGCCCGGTATCGAGCAGTGCCTTGTACAGTTCCCGCCGGCCAGTCTCGCGGTAGAAGAACGTCGACAGCGCCATGGAATAGAGCACTGCGACGCAAGCGGACTCGGTTGCCGTGAACCAGCCGAGCAGAATGCCGCCGACGATGATGAACGGCGTCGTCAATGCCGGCAACGACCGCCAGACAGCGCGTCCGAAATCCACCCAGCCGTCCTTCGGATAGGTCGGATAGCCGCGGCGCACCGCATAGACATGCACGGTCAGCATCTGCGCGCCCGCGATCAATAGTCCGGGCACGATGCCCGCCAGATACATGGCGGCGATCGAGGTGGAGATCAGCCCGCCCCACACGATCATCAGGATCGAGGGCGGGATGATGACGGCAAGCACCGCCGAGACCGCTGTAATCGCAATCGAGAAGGAGAGGTCGTACCCCTCCTTGGTCTGGGCATCGATGAAGATTTTCGACTGGCTCGCCGCATCCGCGGTCGAAGAACCCGAGATACCGGCAAAGAACACCGAGAGCACGACGTTGATCTGCGCCAGCGATCCCGGCCAATGCCCGACCATCGAGCGGGACAGCGCAACCAGCCGATCCGTGATGCCGCCGATGCTCATCAGGTTCGCGGTCAAGAGGAAAAACGGCACCGCGAGCAGGATGAATGAATTGTAGGCGTTGAAGGTTTCCTGGGCCAGCGTCATCGCCGACAGATGTGGTTCGACCAGAAGGATGGGCAGGCATGCAAGGCCGAGCGCGAAAGCGACCGGCACACGGACGATCAATAGCGCGACGAAGCAGCCAAACAAGATCAGAGCGGCCTGTCTGGCGGAAAGGATGTTTCCGCTCATTGCGCAGCTCCAAACAGGATGCGCGCTTCATCGATGATCTGCTCGCCGGCGAACACGATCCAGGTGACGCCCGCCACCGGCCAGGCAACGTGAATGAGCCAGAGCGGCAACTCCGCCAATTCCGATGTCCTGTTCCAGGCAAACTGCGTGAACTCGAGTCCCGCCCATACAAACACCAGCGCCAGCCCCAAGATGCCAAGACGCGCAAGGATCCGCACCGCGGCCTCGGCCCGCCGCGAGAGGTCCGGCCACACGTCGACCTCGAAATGCAGCGCCTCCCTGACACCGACCATCGCGCCGATCATGATCGTCCAGATGAACAGGAACCGCGCCATCTCCTCGGTCCAGATGTAGGACGGGATGAAGGGGGTGTAGCGCGAGATCACCTGCAGCGTGACGGGGACGACCAGGATGCCGACGCACGCCGCCAGCAGGATTTCCAGGAGTTTCGCGTAGCCGGCTGTGACGCGACGCCACAAACTTGGCCTGGTTGTCAGCGGCATTTCGGTCATTGGCCCCCGCGCTCTCAGTCGTCCCCGCGGCAAGCAACAAGGCTCGCCCCGACATCTCATTCAATGGCTTGCCGGCTTACGCGACGTTGATCTTTTCAAAGATGCCTTCGGCGCCGATTTCCTTCGCGTAGGTGGCCATCACGGGATCAGCGAGCTTCTTCATGGCGTCGCGCTCCTCGAACGGGACGCGCTTGAGCTTGCCTGCCTTCTCCAACGCATCGAGCTTGACGACTTCTTCGCTCGATTCGAGCTGTCGGCCGAAATCACCGGCCTCCTTGCCGGCCTTGAAGATCGCGTCCTGCAGCTCCTTGGGCAGGGTCTTGAGCGTCTTCACCGAGAAGCAGATCGGCCGGATCGACACGGCGTGCTGCGTCAGGCTGAGGTGCGGCGCGACTTCGTAGAACTTCATCGCCTCGACCCCTGCCGCCTCGTTCTCACCGGCCGCGATCACGCCATTCTGGATCGCGTTGTAGACCTCGTTATAGGCGATCACGGTCGGGCTCATGCCGGCGGCAGCGAACGTCTTCGACCATATCGGCGCGCCCTGCACGCGGATTTTGAGACCCTTGATGTCGGCAAGCGTCCTCAGCGGCTTGTTGGCGAAGATGTTGCGGACGCCGCCGCCTGCGTAGCCGACGAGAACGACCTCGGCCTTCTTCGCCACTTCATCGGCGATCGGCGCCAGGATATTCTGTTCAACGACCTTGTTCATGTGCTCGATGCCCTTGAACACGAAGGGAGCATCGATGAAGGGCGCGGCTTTGGCGAAGGTCGACATGTGGGCCGGCGAGACGATCGCATAGTC
This sequence comes from Bradyrhizobium sp. 31Argb, assembly GCF_043638955.1. Lineage (NCBI taxonomy): Bacteria > Pseudomonadati > Pseudomonadota > Alphaproteobacteria > Hyphomicrobiales > Nitrobacteraceae > Bradyrhizobium > Bradyrhizobium sp. 31Argb. The sequence continues at coordinate 27,996 of NZ_JBEGDB010000023.1, forward strand.
GACGGCCTTGCCCTGCGACATATATTCGAAATACTGCTTTTCGAGACCCAGCGACGAGTTCTTGTGCAGCGTGAAATTGACCGGCTTGCCGTAGTATTTCTGCACCAGCTCCTGGAATCGCACCAGCGCCTTGGTGAACGCGTGATCGTCGTTGAACTGCACTGCGCCATTCAGCGAGACAGGCGTTTGGCCTCTGAGAATTGACGGCGCGCCGAATGTGCAGACAACAGCCGTAGCGCCAAGCCCGGCGAGCACGGATCTTCGCTTCATCGTCTCCCTCCCTGTGATGCCCCGCCCCTGTTAACCGGGGTCGTGGGTGCCGCCGACGAAGCGGCAGCGATCTCGAAGCGTATGCAAAAGAATGGAGCGATGGAAGCTGATTTCAAGGCAGGGATCGAACGCCCATTCGAGCCGCGCGCTGCACGGCAGACGGCGATCTCCTGCGACCTTTTGGCACGCAAGTTGCTACGAATGGACGAAACCTATGGGGAACACGCCATGTCGACCATGACAGCAACGGCCGCCACCGAAGCTCGCAAGCCGCTCTACACATCCCTTTTCGTCCAGGTGCTTGCCGCGCTGCTGCTCGGTATCGCGCTCGGCGTGATCGCCCCTGACTTCGCGATCGGGCTGAAGATCTTCAGCGACGCATTCCTCAAATTGATCTCGATGATCGTGGCGCCGATCGTGTTCTGCGTGGTCGTGCACGGCATTGCCGGCGCCGGCGATCTCAAGAAGGTCGGTCGCGTCGGCGTCAAGGCGCTGATCTATTTCGAGGTGATGACGACGATCGCGCTGGTCGTTGGCCTCCTGCTCGCCTATCTGTTCGGGCCCGGCCATGGCATGAACATCGACACCTCAACGCTCGATGCCAAGGCGCTCAACACCTATGCCGACAACGCCCACAAGCTGCAAGGCGGCGGCATCGGCGCTTTCCTCCTGAACATCATTCCGACCACCTCCTTCGATGCGCTGTCGCGCAACGATGTGCTGCAGGTCTTGTTCTTCGCGGTGATCTTCGGCGTCAGCCTGGCGCTGGTTGGCGGCGAAAAGGGCGAGAAGGTCACGTCCATGATCGACGCGGTGTCGGCGGTGCTGTTCCGCGCGATGGGGCTGATCGTGCGCGCCGCCCCGCTCGGCGTGCTCGGCGCGGTGGCCTATACGGTCGGCAAATACGGCGTAGGCTCGCTCAAGCAACTGGTCTCGCTGGTCGCGCTGTTCTACGTCTCGGTCGCGATCTTCGTGTTCGGCGTGCTTGGCGGCGTCATGGCCCTGGCCGGCATCAACATCCTCAAATTCCTGAGCTACCTGCGCGAGGAATTGACCATCGTGCTTGCGACCGCCTCTTCCGACGCGGTACTGCCGCAGATCATGCGCAAGCTGGAGCGGTTGGGCGTCAAGGACTCCGTCGTCGGGCTCGTGATCCCGACCGGCTATTCGTTCAATCTCGACGCCTTTTCGATCTACCTCACGCTGGCTGTGGTGTTCATCGCACAGGCGACCAACACGCCGCTGTCGTTCGGCGATCTGTTGCTGGTGCTCGGCGTCTCCCTGATCACCTCGAAGGGTGCACACGGCGTGCCGGGCTCGGCGATCGTGATCCTGGCGGCGACGCTGAACGCGGTGCCGACCATTCCCGCCATCGGCCTCGTGCTGGTGCTGTCGGTCGACTGGTTCATCGGCATGGCCCGCGCCGTCGGCAACCTGATCGGCAACTGCGTTGCGACGGTCGTGGTGGCGGCGTGGGAAGGCGATCTCGACCGCGAGAAGGCCACGCGCGTCCTCGACGGCGCCGAACTGGTCGACGTGACGGCGGGCTAGAGAATCGTAGCCCGGATGGAGCGCAGCGTAATCCGGGGGACCACACGATTCGTCTGGCCAGGTCCCGGATTGCGCTTCGCTCCATCCGGGCTACGCGCTAACGGGCGCTATTTGACTAGTTTCAGATACGGCGGCAGCGGCCTGCCCGAGACCGACCTTACTTCCTGCGGCGGCCGCTCCTCCGGAGTCATCAGATCGCACAGCGCCTTGAGCTCGGCGTCGGTCACCTGATGCAGTTCCATCCTGAGTTCGAGGATTGCCAGCGACAGCAAACGCGCCGTTTCCGGACTTGCCTTGTCCGTGAGGAAGTCCCTGCACTCCTCAAGCGTCGCAAGCAGCGAGAGCAACCGTTCTTCGGTATGGGCAACCGGCATTTCTTCCGCTCCCGAACTTGCGAGATAGATTCGCGGCGTTTCATTTCTTCGCTTCATGAGCCTCTCCACAAAAGCCTGCGGGTGGTCGGGCGCGTGAATGAGCAGATGATCCAGAAATTTTGCGAAATTGTCCAGCGGGTGATTGGTCCTCTGTTTTCCTTCTAATGCGCGTAACGCGCGGGAGGGATGCGCCACGCGGCTACGTCCGCTGTCATTTTTCGGCGAAATCCGAGCCGTTCAGGTCCCGTACAAGTACGGGGTGTAGGATTACGTATGCAGAGGCGAGGTAGTAAGCATGCGTTCAAAATCTGTGTCGATCCAACCCGTAGTAGTTGTGGTTTGTCCAATATTTTGCCAAATGTACGTGGCGGGATATCGCAAGTTATCCCGGGCGTTGACGACTTTAGGTAGTCTGACGGCGCCGGTATCCGGATACTTCCAAAGCGCGTGGCGTTTGGCTACCATTCGACAGTCTGCTTGGAGTACCGTTGTTCGCGAACGAACTCACGATCCGGACAAAGTTAACGCGGAATTATGGACGAATCCCTGACCAATCTGCGCAGGGCCTCCCGATTTGAAGGACGGGTAACCAGAATGAACAGATCAGCAGCAAAGAAGATGAAGCAACGCAGTGCCGGCAAGCCCGACATTGAGTTGGGCAAGCGGATTCGCCTGCGGCGTGTGGAGCAAAAGATCTCGCAAGCGGAGCTGGGCGAAAAGCTCGGCGTCAGCTTCCAGCAGGTCCAGAAGTACGAGAAGGGCGTGAACCGCGTCGGCGCTGCTCGCCTTCAGCAGATCGCTTCCGCGCTCGACGTGCCTGTCACATTCTTCTACGACGGCGACAACAAGTCGCGCGAGGTCGAAAGCCTCCTTTTCCTGGACAGTGCTTTCAGCCTGAGGTTGCTGCGAGCCTACAGCAAGATCAAGGACCAGACGGTTCAACGTCAACTGGTGTCCTTGATGGAATCGATCGCCGCGAACGAAGGCTGAGCCGTCGGCCCTTCTCCGTTTCGTGGCGCGGACCGCATCGATCCGCGCAAGCGCGTCGAACCGTGGCAAAACGCTGCACCGGGCTATGCGTTGGTTCGGATCGAGGCTTTGCTGAAGCGCTGCCATCGAGATGGCGGCGCTTTTTGCTTTTGACATCGCGGCTCTCAATGCGATGCGCAGCCGCGCATTCGTTCCAGCAGCGATGCCGGGAGCGACAATTGGTCGCGCGATCGCCGGCGACGTGACCGCGTCCCTGGGGCGGCTGGCGCGTTCGACCTACAACAGCGCCAGCACTACCTTGGCGATGTCGGCGGTGCCGTTGCTGCCGCCGAATTCGGTCGGCTTGATGCCGCCGGCATAGGCCTTGTCGACTGCGCGCTCGATCCGCTCACCGGCTTCCGCCGCACTCTCAAGCCCGTGCTTGTCGGCGAGCCAGTCCAGCATCATCGCAACCGAGAGGATCATGGCGGTCGGATTGGCCTTGCCCTGCCCCATGATATCGGGTGCGGTGCCGTGGCAGGGCTGAAACACCGCGTAGCGGTCACCGATGTCGGCTGACGGCGCCATGCCCATGCCGCCGATCAGTCCGGCAGCAAGGTCGGAGAGGATGTCGCCGAACATGTTCTCCGTCACCATGACGTCGAAATCCCACGGACGCTTCACCAGCAACGCCGCACAGGCATCGATATAGAGGTGGTCGGCCCTGACGTCCGGATGCCGCTTTGCCGTCTCGTCGAAGATCCCGCGGAAGAACGCAAAAGCCTTGAACACGTTCGCCTTGTCGACGCAGGTCAGCCCGCCGCCAACGCGGCCGCGTGCCTTGCGGCGTTCGGCGAGGCGGAACGAGAACTCGAACAGGCGCTCGGAGGTCCTGCGCGTGATCAGCATGGTCTCGCGCGCCTCGTCCTCGGTGACGACACCCTTGCCCATCGAGGCGAACAGGCCTTCGGTCGATTCCCTGATCACGACGAAATCGATGCCGCGCTGCTCGGCGCCGACGATCGGGCTTGGCACGCCCGGGATCAGCCGCGCCGGCCGCACGCCGGCATAGAGATCGAAATGGAAGCGCAACTCGATCTGCGGCGCGATCTCGGTGTTATCAGGGTAGCGCACCGACGGCAGGCCGTAGGCCCCTAACAGGATCGCATCCGCCTGCTCGCATAGCCGGACCGTCGATTCCGGCATCGAGGTGCCGGTCTCTCTATAATGGTTGGCGCCCGCGGGCGACTCAGTGAAGCGGAACCTGAGCTCCGTCGTCGCTTCGATCTTGCGCAACACCTCGAGTGCCGGCGCCATTACCTCCGGACCGATGCCGTCGCCGCCGAGCACGGCAATGTGGAGCGCGTTGTTTGCGGACATGGGATTTTCCATTCGAGACAATGGAAGTTTTGGACTCGTCATGGCCGGGCCTGTCCCGACCATCCACGCTCTTCCCGCTGATTGACAGTAAGACGTGGATGCCCGGGACCCGGCTACGCCGAGGCTTCGCCGGGCACTCTAATGTCAGTCCGGCGAAGCGATAGCGAAGACGGGCAAGCCCGGGCATGACGGCGGAGTACCGTGGCGGCCTAAGGCGTCAGCACGGCGCGGCCGACCAGCTTGCCCTTCTGCAATTCGAGCAGGGAATCATAGGCCTTGGCGAGCGGAACGGTCGTTACCGGGATCGGCGCGATCTTCTTGGTCCGGACCAGGTCGAGCAGTTCCTGCGTCTCGCGGAGGTTGCCGACATAGCTGCCCTGGATCGTGATCGCCTTGATCGGGATCAGCGGCAGCGCGAAGGTCGCGCCACCGCCGAACAGGCCGACGATCACGAGCTTGCCGCCCTTGGCCAGGCAGTCGAAGCCGAGCTGCGTGGTCTGGGCGTTGCCGACCAGATCGATCACCGCGCGGATCGGCCCGCCCGCCTTCTTCGCCAATTGCTCCAGCGCATCGGGCGCCTTGCCGTCAACGGTGCCGAGCGCGCCGGCCGCTTCCGCCGCCTCGCGCTTGCGCGCGTCGATGTCGACGACAACAGCCCCCTTGCCGCCCATCGCCTTCAGGAGCGACAGCGCCATCAGACCGAGACCGCCGGCGCCGATGATCACGATCGGCGAATCGAAGGCGAACTCGACCTTCTTCAGCGCGCTGTAGGTGGTCACGCCCGAGCAGGCATAGGGCGCGGCGGTGACGGGATCGAGCCCCTTGAGGGTCAGCAGGTACTTTGGATGCGGCACCAGCATGTGATCGGCATAGCCGCCATCGCAATAGACGCCGAGCGAGTTCGGCTTGACCGCGCACATATTCTCGTCGCCGGCCAGGCAGGTCGGGCATTTGCCGCAGCCGAGCCAGGGATAGACCAGCGCGACGTCGCCGGCCTTGAGGCCGCCGCTGTCGCCCGGCTTCACGTCCGGCCCGAACGCCACCACCTCGCCGACGGTCTCGTGCCCCATCGTGCGCGGCAGCGAGACGCCGCGATCCTTCAGCGACAGCGGCTTGCGCCCGTGGCCGAGATCGTAGCCGCCTTCCCAGATATGCAGATCGCTGTGGCAGATGCCGGCCGCCTTCACCTTGATCAGCACCTGCGTTCCGGTCGGCTCCGGCGTCGGCTGGTCGACTTCCTTCAAGGGGGCGTTGAACTCGGCAACCTGGAAACTTTTCATCTCTATTCTCCCAACATTCTTTGTTGTTGCGGCAACATTGCCACGTCTGCCGACGCGAGACAAACCGCGACAGCCGCGGGATTTACTTCACCTCTCCCGCTTGCGGGGGAGGTCGGCGCGCGAGCGCCGGGTTGGGGGCTCTCTCCCCACGCTTGGACAGCGTGAATCGCGGCGACATCCCCACCCCGGCCCTCCCGGAGCGAGCTATGCTCGTCTCCCCCGCAAGCGGGAGAGGGAGCGCAACGTCCATCGTGGATGCAATTCAACCTGGTCGAATCACTGCTAGCCGGCGAACGCGGCAATCTCCGCTTCGGACAGGCCGGCCTCCTTGAGATAGGCGCGGGTGTGCTCGCCGAGCGTCGAGACTCGCTTTACGGCTGCAACCTTCGCACCGGACATCCGGAACGGCAGATTGACCACCTTGAAGGTCCCGCCGCCGTCCTCGACCTCGGCCAGAGCGCCGCGATGCGCGAGCTGCGGATCGGCCAGCGCTTGCTCAACCGTGCGATAGGCGGATGAGGGCACGCCCTCCTCATTCAGCGCGGCGAGACATTGTTCCGTCGTCACGCGGCGCGACCAATCCTCGACGCCATCCATCAAGGCCGCCCAATTTTCCCGGCGGTCGGAATATCTGGCGAAGCGCGGGTCGCTCACCCATTCGGGACGGCCGATCACCTGCATCAGGCTCTGAAACGTCTTCTCGCTGGCGATCGCGACCATCACGTAGCCGTCGGAGGTTTCGACAGGGCCGAACATCGGGCGCGCCGTCGGCTGCACCTTGAACTGCGCCCACTGCACCTCGTTCAAGGTCAGGCTCAGCATCGCTTCGAGCATGGAGACGTCGATGTGCTGGCCCTCCCCGCTGCGGTGCCGCTGATGCAGCGCCGCTCCGATCGCACCGAACGCATAGACGCCGCTCAGCACGTCGGCAATGTAGATGCCGCAATAGTCGGGCCTGCTCCGCCCGGCCTGGTAGGCGAGATGTGCCATGTCGTAGCCGGAGGCGGCATGGATGACCGGAGCATAGGCCGGCAAGCCGGCAGACGGCCCGGTCTGGCCATAGCCGGAGATCGAGCAATAGATCAGCCGCGGGTTGAGCCCGCGCAGGCTGGCATAATCGAGCCTCAAGCGCTGCATCACGCCCGGGCGGAAATTCTCGACCAGGATGTCGGCGGTCGCGACGAGCCGGCGTACCACCTCCGCCCCTTCCGCCGACTTCAGGTCGAGCGTCAGGCTCTTCTTGCCGACATTGAGCTGGCCGAACGCAGTCGAGCAAAGCTTACGCACCGGTGGGCGGGTACGCATCATCTCGCCTTCGGCAGGCTCGATCTTGATGACGTCCGCTCCGAGGTCGGCAAGCATGCGCGTGCAATGAGGGCCGGCGATCGTAGTCGAAAAATCAAGCACACGAAGGCCGTCCAGGCTCTTTGTCAAATAGCCCTCATCGTTCTCGACTATCGTCATTCGCAAAGCTCCCTCGGCCGCACCTCTTGTCGGCGCGGCGTCAACCTAGAGCCTGATCCGGAAAAGTGGAAACCGGTTTTCCGAAAGGATCATGCTCAAACAAGAAGGTGGAGCGGCTTCTACAGGGAAGCGTCTGATCCAGACCGGACTGGGCGGGCCCTTTGATTTTCGTCAAAGGCAAATTGGACCCATTTTTGCATAGTCGTTTACAGGTTGGAGCGAGGCGCTTTTTTTGAGGGTCTTATTCATCACCACTGAAATGGACGATTTCGTCCGCGTCGGCGGCCTTGCCGCTGTTTCTGCCGCCCTTCCCCGAGCCCTGCGTCCCCTGAACGATGTCCGGATCATGCTCCCCGGATATCGGGACGTGATCGAGCAGCTCACTCATATTGAAATCGTTGGCGAATGCGCGCCGCTTGCGGAGATGCCCGCATGCACGATCGGCCGCGCCGCGACCCGCGACGGCATGCCGGTCTACGTCGTGCTGTGCCCACAGCTCTATGACCGTCCAGGCAACCCTTACGGCGACGAGAGTGGATGCGACTGGCCGGACAACGACATCCGCTTCGGGCGCTTCGCGTCCGCCGCGGCAGAACTCGCCGCAGGCAGTCTGGACAAGAATTGGGCAGCCGACCTCGTCCACGCCAATGACTGGCAGGCCGCGCTGGCGCCGGCCTATCTGGCCTGGCGCGGCGCACGCATCCCCTCGATCCTGACCATCCACAACCTCGCCTATCAGGGACTCTTCCCGAAGGATTCGTTGCGGCGGATTGGCGCGCCGGAAAATTCCTTCCATATCGACGGGCTCGAATTCTACGACAAGCTGTCCTTCCTCAAGGGCGGCATCGTCTATGCCTCGCACCTGACGACCGTCAGCGCGACCTATGCCAGGGAGATCACGACGGCAGAGCTCGGCTGCGGGCTCGAGGGCCTGCTGCGCATCCGCTCCAATGCCGCGCAGCTCACCGGAATCCTCAACGGCATCGACGAGAGCTGGGACCCGCGCTTCGACGCCAAGCTTGCGCAGCAGTTCGGCGCCGGCGACTGGGCCGGCAAGCAGGCCAATGCGGATTACGTCCGCAAGCAGTTCGGCCTCGCGGTCTCCCGCGGACCGATGTTCGGCCTGGTCGCCCGGCTGGTCCACCAGAAGGGCGTCGACCTCGTGCTGTCGGCGGCCGACGAGATCGTCGCGGCCGGCGGGCAGATCGTCGTCACCGGCTCCGGCGAGCCGGGAATCGAGCAGGCGCTGGTGGAAGCGCACCGGCGGCGGCCGGACGCCATCGGGGTCGCGATCGGCTTCAACGACGCCCAGGCACGAAGGATCTTTGCCGGCAGCGATTTCACGCTGATGCCGTCACGCTTCGAGCCCTGCGGCCTGAGCCAGATGTATGCGCAGCGCTTCGGCTCACTGCCGATCGGCCACCAGACCGGCGGGCTGGCCGAGACCATCAAGGACGGCGAGACCGGATTTCTGTTCCCGCAGCCGTCGCCGGAATCCTTCCTCGGCGGCGTGCGCCGGGCGTTCGAGGCGTTCGTCGCCAAGGAACGGCTCGACGCCATGCGCCGCAGCGCCATGGCGCGGAGCTTTAGCTGGAGCATCTCGGCCGCCCTCTACGGCGCACTCTATCGCAAGCTGGCACTGCCGCAGCCCATCTCGTAGCCCGGGTGGAGCGCAGCGCAACCCGGGAGCCCCTGCATCCTATTCCGCCAGCGGTCCCGGGTTTCGCTGCGCTCCACCCGGGCTACGCGAGTCACGTCGGCGCGGCTCGTCGCGTCTCGGGCATGATCAACAGGATCATCAGGAGGCCGAGCGAGGCGATGCCCGCGAGCCCCAAGAAAGCGACATTGCTGCCGAACTTGTCGCTGACATAGCCGGCGAGCACTGTGCTCAGCGATGCGCCGATCCCGACCGCGGTGCCGATGATGCCCTGCGCCAGGTTGAAATGCCCGCTGCCGAAGGCGACGTCGGCCACGATCAGGGGCACCATGACGCTGAACACCGCCGCGGTAATGCCGTCGAAGATCTGCACGGCCACCAGCAGATAGGGATCGTGCACAGTCGCAAACAGCACGCCGCGGATCACGAGCGCGCCGAAGGCGAGCAGGAGCAGCGGCCGCCGGCCCCAGGCCTGCGCCTTGCGCCCGACCGAAGGCGAGGCCAGCGCCACGATCGCCTGCGGCACAATGATGCAAGCCGCGATCAGCACCGGCGCCCACTGGCTGGATCGCATCGTCACCACGCCCGCCATCAGCGGCAGCATCGCCGCGTTCGCGAGCTGGAACAGGAGCATGCTGACGGCGAAGATCAGCAATGCCCGCTTGCTGCACAGCGCGAACACGCTGGTCGCTTTCTTGTCGGGCACCTCGCGGACAACGGCGCCATGGGCCTGCGCGATATCGATCTCCTTCTCGCGGATCCGCGACAGCGCGATCAAGGTCGGTATCGCCAGGATGAAGGTGACCAGGAACACGGAACGGCTCGAGATCAGGTAACCGGCGGCGCCCATCAGCGCTGCCGCCGAACCGTTGCCGAGCGAGGCGAAACGGGCATTGCGCCCCAGCCGCTCGCCGATCGCGAACGGCCCGACCAGGCCGAGGCTGATCGCCGCGATCGCGGGGCCGAGCACGCAGCTTGCGAGCGCGTGCAGGGTCGCCGCCGCCACCACGACCGGGAAGATCGGCCACACCGCATAGGCCAGCGCGGCGCAGCCGATGGTCGCGACCGCGGCCCCGGCGACCATTTTTTCGGAGCGCGCCGCGTCAACGATAGCGCCGCCCGGCATCTGTCCCAGCAAGGCGACGATGCCGCCGATCGACAGCACGAAGCCGATCTCGACCTGGGTCCATTTCTGCGTGGTCAGGTAGACCGCCACGAACGGGCCGAACCCGGTCTGCACATCGGCCAGGAAGAAGATGAACCAGTCTAGTCCGCGCTGGCTCTGGGATGAAGGCTGGCGCGACGGCTCTGGTGCCGGCAACTCCGGAACCAATGGCGCACCGTGATCGTCCGCCGTCGACCGCCTGCGATCGCCGCCAATCCTGTCCGTTAAAGAGGAGGGACGAGCGATCAATGTATCTCCGACTTTAATGGTCATATTGCCATGGACGCAAACTGCCGGCAGCGCCGAGCACGATGAGGGGCGTGTCCTCCTTGTATTCCGGCGCCGCGCTCACCTGCTCCTTGTTCAGTTCGAGCGTGATGCTGTCGCTCTTGTTGGCGACCTGGCCGAAATGCAGTGCGTTCCAGTCGACGACGATCTTGCGGCTGCCGACACCGAGGAAGCCGCCGAAGTCGATCACGGCGGCGCGCACGGTGCCTTCGCGATCGACGATCACGTCGACGATCCGTCCCATGTTCTCATTGGCGGCGCTGCGCACGTCGCGCCCGAGGATGCCATGCGCATCCCTCGCGCCGATCACCGTCACCGAGGGTGGAGGCGCCGGTTCCTTTTGCGCAGCCGGGGGTTTGGCCGGCGGCGGTGCCGCCGGATCATCGGCCGCTTGCGCGGCCACAGTAGCGGCAAAGGCCGCGGCAATAATTGTCATCACCATGCTCGCCCACATCGGGGGCCTCCAATCCAGGAATAAAGCTAGACATTCTGGCCGACATTCTAATGCGTCAGCACGATCGACACCTGGATTTGACCGCGTGTACGCAACACTTCCAGCGACACTTCGCCATCATGGCGGCGGACTCTCAGATCGACGCTGGAGGCGCCGAGCTGCAGGTCGCGCAGGATCGCCTCATTTAGGAATTCCGGCAAGCGCGGATCGCGCAGCCTGATCTCGCCGCGCACGGCATCGAATTCGAGCCCGAGCGCCGCTTCCAGCAGCGTGAATGGGGTCGCACTCGCCCAAGCCTGTGGCGCGCAGGCTACCGGATAGAGCACGGGTCCTCGCCGCCTTTCGCGCTGGAACCCACAGAACAATTCGGGCAGCCGCCGCAGATCCATGTAGCTTGCGGCGTCGAACAGGCCCTTGAACAGATGCGCCACGGAGCGCTTCAGCCCGTAGCGCGCAAAGCCGAGCGCGATCAGCGCATTGTCGTGCGGCCAGATCGAGCCGTCGTGATAGGACATCGGGTTGTAACGGACCTCATTCCTGCCAACCGTGCGGATGCCCCAGCCCGAGAAGAAGCTCTGGCTCATCAGGTCGGCTGCGACCAGCCGCGCGCGGTCTTCCCGCACGATGCCGGTGAACAGGAGCTGGCCGGCATTCGAGGTCCGCACGCGGCACGGTTCCTTCTTGCCGTCGAGCGCCAGCGCATAGGTGCCGAGTTCCTCGCACCAGAAGGCGTCCTCGAAGCGCTGGCGCAGCGTCTCGGCCTCCTTATCGAGCTTTTCCGCCCTATCGGCATAGCCGAGCCGGCGCGCCACCCTGGCCAGCAGCCGCTTGGCCGCGAACACATAGCCCTGCACCTCGCAGAGCGCGATATAGCCCTCCGCCAGCCTGCCATCGGCATGGAAGATGGCGTCAAAGGAATCCTTCCAGCCCTGGTTGGCGAGGCCCTGCTCGGTCGCACGCTGATATTCGATGAAACCATCGCCATCGGGATCGCCGGGGCCGTCGATCCATTGCAGCGCCGCCTCTATCGAGGGCCAGAGTTCCGCAAGCGTCGCCTCGTCGCCGGTGCGCTCGAAATAATGGCCGGCCAGCAGCACGAACAGCGGCGTCGAATCGACGCTGCCGTAATATTGCGCGAACGGCACCTCGCGCAGCGCCGCCATCTCGCCGCCGCGCATCTCATGCAGGATCTTTCCGGGCTCCGCATCGGAAAGCGGATCGACGCTCTTGGCCTGGAAGAACGCAAGCCGCTTCAAGACGCCTTTCGCGATGCGCGGATCGATCCACAGCATCTGCAACGCGGTGATCAATCCATCGCGGCCGAAAGTCGTGGAGTACCAGGGGATGCCGGCATAGGGATAGCGGCCCTGCGGCGTCTCCGTCATCAGCATGTTGAGGTCGGCCATCGCCTGGCACAGCACCTCGTTGAAGATGTTGTTCGAGGTCTCGATGCTGGCTGCACCCGCCGTCGAGCGCCGCATCTCGCGGCGATGCGCAAGCAGCCCGCGGAAGAACGGCACCGGCTTGTGCATGATCGGCTTGTTGCAGGACACCGCGATGAACAGCGAGGTGACCGCTTTGGGCTCCAGTTCGAAATGATAGGTCGCGGCATTGACCGCCAGCCGCGTCGGCTTGGGATCGAAATGCAGCGCCGTGATCCGTGACTGTTCGTCCAGTCCGACGTATTCGAGCACGACGTCGGTCGGGCCGAGCAACCTGCTCGAGCCGATGCCGCGCCGCGGCCGGCGCTCGCCGCGCACTTCGAACAGATCGGCGAAATCATTGTCGAACAGCAAGGTGAGATCGAAGCTCGCGAGCCGATCGCCATGATTTTGCAGACCGATGCGCTGATAGGCGGTGCCGCGCCACAGGAAGATCGAGCGCACGATGTGCAGCGTGTCCTTCTGCAGCATCAGCCGGCCGCCCCGATAGACATCGGAATTGGTGAGATCGACGGTCAGCGCCGAATTGTCGTCGCGCAGGTTCGAGCCGAGCAACAGCGGCTGCACGTCGTCGAGCACCATTTCCAGCCGCGCGAGATAGCGCGTGTCGGCGTTGAACAGGCCATCGGGTCCGCCGGCGGAAGCGCCGATGTCGCCATGGCTGTCGAGCACGATGAACGTGTCGTCATGCTTGAGCGACCGCCGCGGCCTCGCGGCGGGACCGGTCATCGGGATGTAGAAGGGCGATTCCGCGATTTGCTCGACAACGCGCATGGTCGAAATCTGCGTAACGATCTCCGCTGCCATTTAGACCTCGAGCGCTTCTCTCTCGGGTTTGCGATGGACGCTGATTATACGCAACTACTGTGGATCAGGCAGCCTGGGTGGTGAGGCGGCCCACTTCGCGCGCGACCAGTTCGCGGTATGGCCCCCTGCCCTGCACGAGGATATCGGGCGGCCCGTCCTCGACGATGCGGCCGCCCTGCAGAACGACCACGCGATCGAAGCTGCGCAGCGTGGCCAGGCGATGGGCGATCGCAACCACGGTGCGCCCGCGCATCAGGCGCGACAGCGCTTCACGTATGGCCTCCTCGGACTCGCTGTCAAGCGCCGCGGTCGCTTCATCGAGCAGAAGGATCGGCGCATCTTTCAGGAACGCACGCGCGATCGCGATGCGCTGGCGCTGGCCGCCTGACACCTTGATGCCGCGATCGCCGACGATGGTGTCCATGCCCTCGGGTAAATTCTCGATGAAGTCGCAGCGCGCCGCGATCGCCGCGCGCAGCACCTCGTCATCGGTGGCGTTCGGCCGTCCGTAGCGGATGTTTTCCAGGATCGAGCGGTGGAACAGCGAAATGTCCTGCGGCACCACCGAGATCGCCTCGCGCAGGCTCTGCTGGGTGACCCGCGAAATATCCTGGCCGTCGATGGTGATGCTGCCGCGCTCCACGTCGTAGAAGCGCTGCAGCAGCGTGAACAGCGTCGATTTGCCGCCGCCGGATTGCCCGACCAGCCCGACCCGTTGGCCGGCCTGGATACGCAGGTTGAACTTGTCGAACACCTGGATGCCGCCGGGGTATTGGAACGAGATGTTGTTGAAGGCGATCGCGGCCCCGCTCTTGATCAGCGGCTCCGCCTCCGGGTGATCCTTCAATTCGTGCGGTGTCAGCAGCGTCGCCAGCGCCTCCATCAGGCGGGCGACATGCTGGGTGGCATCGACGAGCGCCACGGCCAGATCGCGCGTCGCGCTCAGGATGCAGATCCCCAGCGTGCAGACCAGCACCACGTCGCCGGTGGTGGCGGCGCCCTGCTGCCAAAGGTTGACCGCCCACGCCAGCATGCAGATGGTCAGAACCACCGTCACCGCCGCATGGGTGAGCCGCAGCTTTTCGAGGTAGCGCAGGCTGCGGCCCCGGGCGGTCAGTTCCCGGTTCACGGTCGCATCGAACCGGGCGTGCTCGAAGCTCAATCCGCAGAACGCCCGCACCAGCGGCATGTTGTTGATGACGTCAACCATCTCACCATCCACGGCGGCCGCCTTGTCGGCATAATCATCGTGCAGGGGGCGGCCGGCGGCCGCCATCCGGAACATCGCGAACACCATGGTTCCCGCAATGACGATCAGCACCGCTGACATCGTCATGCTCACGGTCCCTATCAGCGCGATCGCCGCGAAGGTCGCAACGCACGGCGGCAGCACATTCCAGACGAACATGTTCTCGACCGTATAGACCGCGTTCGAGGTCGCGGTGATCCGGCTGGTCAGCATGCCCGGCAGGCGATCGGTGAAATAGCTCGGCGCATGGCCGGTGAGGTGACGGAACATATCGCGCCGGAGGTCGCCGGTGACGCCGACGAAGGCGTAGCTCGCGATCCAGCTTGCGATCCGCCACAGAAAATTATCTGCCGCGATCAGCAACATGAGCAGAACGAATGCCAGCCATACGCCACTGGCCTTGGCCGGACCGCCCGACAGGCTGTCGACGAGGCTCTTCACCCCGTACTGCGTGCCTACCGAGCAGGCAACCGCACCCAGAACGCACCCCAATATTACGGCGTGTGATGCGGGCCGCCGCCGCAGATAGCGCAGCACAAAGGGAAAGGGGCGGTGCGCGTATCCTGAAAGATTGTCCATGAGCGCCTGCAAACCTGTTGAGCAGTAAGGTGAATTTTCTTAGCGCACCGTCCCGCACACGATTCCGTGAGGGACAGCGATCGATGTTTCGTATGGCGAGGCCATCACTGCGCAACAATTCTGCAGCACCGATAGTTGCGAAAATTTGTTCGTGGCAGATGGCATCAGCAAGACCACACTGTGAAGGAAGAAAGAACGACCCGCACAGCAAAGGAACTTCGCACGTGCGGGAACGTTCCCGTTACGGCATGCCGGTGCCGGACAAATGGGGTTGGGCTTGATTATCCCACATCACACAGAGGAGACGAAAGCATGCGCATCGCGCAGGTTGCGCCACTGACGGAGGCTGTTCCCCCGAAGCTCTATGGCGGGACGGAACGGGTCGTGCACTGGCTGACTGAAGAACTGGTCACGCTAGGCCACGACGTCACCCTGTTCGCCAGCGGGGACTCGCAAACCTCAGGCAAGCTGGAGGCGACCTGGCCGAAAGCATTGCGCCTGGACGGATCGGTCCGCGATCCCAACGCGCTGCACATGGTGCTGCTCGAGCGCGTCCGACAGAAATGCGATCAGGAGGAGTTCGACTTCCTTCACTTCCATCTGGATTATTATCCGTGGTCGCTGTTCCAGCGGCAGCCGACGCCGTTCGTGACCACCCTGCACGGCAGGCTGGACCTTCCCGAGCACCAGCCGGTGTTCGACACCTTCCCGGAGGTGCCGGTGATCTCGATCTCCAACGCCCAGCGCCGTCCGGTGCCGCAGGCGAATTGGGTGAGGACGATCCATCACGGCCTGCCGGAGAACCTGCTGACGCCGCAGGCGGTCAATCCGTCATACCTGGCGGTGCTCGGCCGCATCGCGCCGGAAAAGGGCGTCGACAGTGCCATCAAGATCGCGATGCGCTGCGGCATCCCCTTGAAAATGGCGGCAAAGGTTGACCGCGCCGACCAGGAATATTACGAGGCGGTCATGCGTCCGCTGATCGTGGACAATCCGCTGGTGGATTTCATCGGCGAAATCAGTGACCGCGAGAAGCCGGAGTTCCTCAGCGGTGCCATTGCGCTGTTGCTGCCGATCGACTGGCCGGAGCCGTTTGGCCTGGTGATGATCGAGGCCATGGCCTGCGGCACGCCGGTCATCGCCTTCAACCGCGGCTCGGTGCGGGAAATCATCGAGGATGGCCTGACCGGCTTCATCGTCGAGGATGAGACCAGCGCCGTCGGTGCGGTCGGCCGGCTTCCGTCGCTGAGCCGGCAGACGATCCGCAAGCGGTTCGAGACCCGCTTCACTGCGCGCCGCATGGCGCTCGATTATCTCAACTGCTATCGCGACCTGATGGAAGCGGCCGAGCCGCGCATCAAGCTGGTCGCAAGCGCGGAGTAACGTGCCGTAGGTGCCGTAGGGTGGGCAAAGGCGCGCAAGCGCCGTGCCCACCTCTCCGCGCTCCGCCCGTGATGGTGGGCACGCTTCCGCCCGCGTTTGTTCGAGCGACGGTGCAAGACGTCGCTTTGCCCACCCTACGCGCCAGTCAACTCACCGCTGTTCGCTTCGGCTCGACGATCTCGAACATTCGCGGAAACTCGTCCATCAGCGTCATCAGCTCAGTGAGCCGCATTGCATCGCCGGTGACGCTGATCTTGCCGCTGCCGACCGCTTCCGGAAACGTGGTCAACTTCGCAATGACTTCATCGAGCGTGCTGCGCACCAGCGTGAAACTTGCATCGGCGTCCCCAGCTTGCGCACCGGCGACATAGGTCAGCGCGCAATTCTCCAGGTTAAGGATGAAGGCCTCGTTGGTGTCGGTGAACTTCCAGTTCAAGACGATGCGCTTGCCCTCGGCCTTGGGGCCGTTGAGGCGAATGCCGAGCACGTCCCAGAGCTGTTCGGTGCGCAGCGCGGCGAGCGTTTCGCGCGGCATCGCCGGCCGCGCCGGCGCCTTCGGCATGCCCTGCCGCAGTTCCTGCGCGCCGAACAGATAGCTGTTGCGCCAGGTCGCGCTTTCCGCGGCATAGCCGAGCTGCTCGAACGTATCGGCCAGCAGCGCGCGGGCCGCCTGATTCTCCGGTTCGGCGAATACCAGATGGCTTAGCGCCTGCGCGACGAAACGGAATTCGCCGTTGGCGAAATCTTTCCGCGCCCGTTCCAGGATCGCATCCGCGCCGCCCATATACTCGACATATTTCCTGCCCGACTCGACCGGCGGCATCGGATCGAGATTGACGGGGTTGGCGTCGTACCAGCCGAGATATTTCTGGTAGATCGCCTTCACATTGTGCCTGATATGGCCGTAATAGCCGCGCCCGTGCCAGGCACCTTCCAGGCTTTTCGGCAGGCGAATGGTCTCCGCGATTTCGCTCGGGGTCAGCCCATGGTTCATCAGGCGGATGGTCTGGTCATGCGCGAACTTGTAGAGATCGCGCTGCTGCCGGATCATAGTGTCGATCCGCTCCCGCCCCCACACCGGCCAATGATGCTGACCGCACATCGCCTCCGCCTTGCCGCCCCACATCTTGAGCGCTTCGCCGAGATATTTCGACCACGCCAGCGCGTCGCGCACGTCGGCGCCGCGGAACGGCAGCAGGTTGTGGAAATTGTGGGTGCAATTCTCCGCGAGGTTCAGCAGCTTGTAGCGCGGCAGGTAGAAGTGCATCTCCGCCGGCGCCTCGCTGTTCGGCGCCATCTGGAATTCGAACTCGACGCCGTCGATCACGCGCCTGTCGCCGGACGCAATGATCAGATCGGTCGGCCGCAGCAGCGCCACCGATCCGGCCGCCATCGACTTGCCGAGCCCGCAATCGACCTGCCCGCGCGCCCCCTTCGCCAGGAACGGCCCGAACTGATATTGCGCGCGCCGCAGCATCGCCGGGCCGGCGATGCTGTTCTCGGAGACGGCGTGCTCCATGAACATGTCAGGCGCGATGATCGGCACCCGCCCGCTCGACAATGTCTCATCGTCGAGCACCCCGCGGGCGCCACCCCAATGATCGGTGTGAGTGTGGGTGAAGATCACGGCCATGACCGGACGCTTGCCACGATGCCTGAAATAGAGCTCCATCGCAGCACGCGCGCCCTCGATCGAGGTCAGCGTATCAACCACGATCACGCCGCTATCGCCCTCGATCAGCGTCATGTTGGCGATATCGAGCCCGCGCACCTGGTAGACCCCGGGCACCACCTCGAACAGGCCGTGATGCATGTTCAATCGCGACTGCCGCCACAGGCTGGGATTGACCGTGGGCGGAGCGTCTTCCGAGGTCAGGAAGCGATAAGGTTCAAGGCTCCAGACCACCCTGCCTTGTGCAGTGGTGATATGCGCGTTTTCGATGGTGCCAAGGAAGCCGCGCGCAGCGTCGTCGAAATCGGCGGTGTCGGAGAATGGCAATGCATCCAGCATCGCCGCGTGCTGCGCTAGCACGGAGGGCGAAGCGTCCTTGGGAGCTTCGCCTGCGATTGTCTCAGTCATGTCTGGTCCCTCCCCGCCCGGCCGATCCGGCCGCGGCTATGGAGAGGGATTATGAGAGCATAGCTCCAGTCGTCAAATGCTCGTCATGGCCGGGCTTGTCCCGGCCATGACGAAGCAGACGACGAGTCGCTACTTCTTCACCTTGCTCGCGTCCATCTTGATGCTGGTATCCAACATCTTGGTCGAAAACGCCGTGTTCACGTCGAACGGCTTTTCCATGCCGAGATAGGTGTGCACCAGATCGTAATCCTTCTTCATCCGCTCGGCGTCGATCCAGCCGAGCGCCTTGGTCGTGGTGAACTCGTCCGTCATCAGGAACTTGATGCGCTCCCACTGCCGCTCCTGGTTCTCGCGGTCGAGCCCGGAGACCTGGTCCAGCAGCGCCTTCAGGCAGGGCGCGACGTCGGCGACGCAGGCGGCGTAGGCCTTCTGCGTGATCCGCACGAACTCCTCGACCAGCTTCGGATTCTTCTGAAGGAATGCGCCATTGACGACCAGCGAATTGCCGTAAGGATTGAGCCCGATGTCCTTCCAGTTGACATAGCCGAGATCGGCGCCGAACTCGATCGCCTTGAGATCGTGCTCGTTGTAGAAGTCGCTGATGATGTCGACCGTGTGGCTCTTCAGCGCCGCGATCTTCGCGGTCGGGCCGACATTGACGAAAGTGACGGAGTCAGGCGCGATCCCGGCCGCCTTGGCGAAAGCCGGCCACATCACGCGCGAGGCATCGCCCGGCGGATTGCCGACCTTGTGGCCGGGGAAATCCTTCACCCCGTTCACGCTGTAGCTCTTCAGCCAATAGAAGGTCTGCCCGGTATTGGCGTAGATGCTCATCAGCGCCACCACGTCGGCGCCCTTGCTCTTGGCCACCAGCATGGTCGCGAGGTCGGCGATGCCGAACGGCGAGCCACCGGAGCCGACCTTCAGCGCTGAGACGCCGGAGCCCTTGCCGGTCTCGATCGTGAGATCGATGCCGGCCTTCTCGTACCAGCCCTGCGCCTTGGCGTAATAGAACGGTGAATGATCAGCCGTCGGCGTCCAGTTCAGGATCAGATTGACGGATTCGGCAGCGCGCGCCGGCGCAACCGATGCGGCCGGCGCAAACGCCAAGGCCGGAGCCAACCCCAGCGCCAAGGCCGCAAGCCTCAAACCCTTCATCGCTACTCTCCTCGTGTGCAACCCGGCCTTGTCGCACCTCGTTTGTGACGTTACCAATGCAACAGGGGACAGGTGTAGTTGTCAACTGTTTGGTTGAAAATGCTGAAGCGACGATCCGACGACACAAAGCCGCAGCGGCGCGATCCGGTCGCCACGCAACGGAAGCTCCTGACCGCGGCACGGCGCGAATTCGCGCAGAACGGACTTGCCGGCGCCAGGGTCGACGAGATCGCGGCCAGAGCCGGCGTCAACAAGCAGCTCGTCTATCACTATTTCGGGGACAAGGACGCGCTCTACCTCGCCGTGCTCGAATGGGTCTATGAGGAGATCCGGGAGCAGGAGCGCAAGCTCAACCTAGAGGGACTGCCGCCCGAACAGGCAATCAAGAAGCTGATCGAAGCCTCGTTCGACCATCTGGCCGCCCACCCGGACTTCATCGTGCTCCTGAACGACGAGAACCGCGGCGGCGCCCGGCACGTCCGCGGCTCCCGCCGGCTGGAGGCCATGCACTCGCCGCTCGTCAGCATGGTCTCGAAGATCCTCAATGAAGGCGTACGCGCCGGCGTGTTCCGGCGCGGCATCGATCCGGTGCACCTCTATATCTCGATAGCGGCCCTGAGCTACTTCTTCTTTTCCAACACGCCGACGCTGTCGGCGATCTTCGGCAAGGACCTGTCGAGCCCGACCGCGCGGCGGGCCCGCCGGCGGCACGTGACCGATCTGGTGCTACAGTCGCTGCGGCGTTAGCCGCTACCACAGCCGTCATTGCGAGCGCAGCGAAGCAATCCATTTCTCTCCGCGCGTGTGGAGGCGTGGATTGCTTCGCTGCGCTCGCAATGACGGAGGCTGGGTCCTGGCACTCCAATCAACCAGATGGTTGAAAGATGGATGCAGGCGGGCTAGGCTGATGGCGGCCGCCGAGAGCGGCCGGCGTTTGGAAGGAGCAATTGGTGTTCAGTGACGGCGGGCGATCCACGCGGTCCATCGCGATCATCCTGATCGTGCATCTTGCCGTGATCGTGCTCTGGCAAGTCCTGGTCGACGCCTTCCAGGTGCCGAAGTTCATCCTGCCCTCGCCGCTCGCAACCGTCGCCACGCTCAGCTCCGCCAAATATGCCTGGCTGTCGAACCTGCTCGTCACCGCAGCCGAGATCCTCGGCGGCTTCTGCCTCGGCGCGCTGGTCGGCGTCGCGCTCGCCGTCATCTTCAGTTGGTCGCCACTGGTGAGCTTGTTGCTGCTGCCGCTGTTCGTGACGCTGAACATGATCCCGAAAGTGGCGATGGGACCGCTGATCATCGTGTGGTTTTCCTACGGCATCATTCCGAACATCCTGATCGCCTTCAGCATCTGCTTCTTTCCGATCCTGCTGACGACCGCACGCGGCCTGCGCGAGGTCGAGCCCGACCTGCTCGACCTCGTCAAATCGCTGCGCGGCTCGCGCTGGACGCTGTTCCGGAAGATCCAGTTGCCGGGATCGCTACCTTACGTGTTTTCGGGCATGAAGGTCGGCGCTATCCTCGCGGTTGCCGGCGCCATCGTCGGCGAATTCATCGCCTCGGAGCGCGGGCTCGGCTACCTCATGATCCAGGTACAGTCCTCGCTCGATACGCCGGCCATGGTGATGGCGGTCGTGCTGCTGACGCTGCTCGGCGTCGCGCTTTACGGCCTGGTGCTCGGCCTTGAACGGCTGTTCGTGGTCTCCGACATACGGCTGCAATAAGAAACCAGGGGAAGAGCCATGCTGCTTACGCGCGAGACTTTGCCAAAGACGATCCCGGATATCGCAGCGCTCGACGACTTGCTGTGCCGGCCGAGCCAGGCCTTGATCGACGATATCAGCAGGGTCGACGGCGACATCATGATCCTCGGCGTCGCCGGCAAGATGGGACCGACGCTGGCCGGACTTGCCAAGGCCGCCGCACCGGACCGCCGCGTCATCGGCGTCGCCCGCTTCAGCGATCCCGCGGTGAAGGACTGGCTCGATCAGCGCGGCATCGAGACCATCAATTGCGACCTCCTGGACGAGGCCGCGATCAAGACACTGCCAAAGGCGCCGAATATCATCTTCATGGCCGGCCGCAAATTCGGCGCCGAGGGTGACCTGTCGCTGACCTGGGCGATGAATGCGCATGTTCCCGCACTGGTCGCGCAGGCCTTCCCCGCTTCACGGATCGTGGCCTTCTCGACTGGTTGCGTCTATCCGTTCGTGCCGGTCGACGGCAAAGGCTCCAATGAAGACATAGCGCCGAATCCGCCCGGCGAATACGCGCAATCCTGCGTCGGGCGCGAACGCATGTTCGAGTACTTCTCCAGGAAATTCTCGACGCCCGGCCGCTTGTTCCGCCTGAACTACGCGATCGACATGCGCTACGGCGTGCTGCACGACATCGCGACCAAGGTGCTTTCGGGCACGCCGATCGACGTCAGCCTCGGCCATGTCAATTTCATCTGGCAGGGCGATGCCGCCTCACAGGCGTTGCGGTGCCTGGCGCATTGCACGACGCCGACTTCGCCGATCAATGTCAGCGGCGATGAAATCCTCGCGGTGCGCGATCTCGCCGCTAAGTTCGGCGCGCGGTTCGGCCGCGAGCCTGTGATCGTCGGCAAGGAAGAGCCGACGGCGTGGCTGACCGACACATCGCAAGCGGTCAAGCTGTTTGGCCTGCCGGTCGTCGACACCGAGCAGTTGATCGCCTGGACCGCGGATTGGGTGGCGCGCGCGATGCCGAGCCTCGGCAAGCCGACCAAATATGAGGTGCGCGATGGCCGATACTGAGCCCGTCGCCATCGTCGAACTCGGCGTCGACGACGCACCGGCCGGGCTTGCGCTGTCGACCGAAGCGCGCTGGAACCAGAACGAGGCCGACTGGCGCTTCTTCCTGACCAACGGCATCGTGTTCGGCGTCCGCGACGGAACGCACTTGGTCGCGACCGCGGCGCTGCTGCCGTATTCCGCCGGCAATGCCTGGATCAGCATGGTGCTGGTGACGGAGCTCTGGCGCCGCCGCGGGCTCGCGACCCGGCTCGTCGACGCCTGTCTCGACGCGGCAAGACAGCGCGGGCTCACCACCTGGCTCGACGCGACGCCGGCAGGCGCCACGGTGTACGGCCCGCTCGGCTTCACGCCGACATTGCAGCTCCGGCGCTTGCGGCTCGAACATCCGACGCAGGAGGCGCCCGCGATGCTGGCGGCCTTCGATATCGATACGTTCAGCGCACGCGACCGGCGCGCCATGGGATTTGAGCGCAACGCCCTGCTCACCGAATTCGCCGCGCGCACGAACTCGCGCATTCTGTCGTACGGCGACGCGATGGCGCTCGTGCGCGACGGCCGCACCGCGCGCCACATCGGACCACTTTTCGCGGATAACGCTGCTGACGCGCTGGTGCTGGTCGATGCGATCAGCCGAACCGAAAGCGGTCCGCTCCTGATCGACGCGATCGCGTCGCAGGAACCATTCATCGCCGGGTTGGCCGGCGCCGGCTGGAACATCGAGCGGCCGTTCCAGCGCATGCGGTTCGGTCGCGCCACCACCCAAAGCGAAGAGCTTCCCTTCGCGGTCGCCGGCCCAGAATTTGGATAGGATTGGCCATGCACCACAGCGAGATCAAATCCGACATACGCAAGCTGATCGCCGACGGCACCGTGCTGCCCGCACATCCGCTCGCGCTCGACGCCAATCGCGCGCTCGACAAGAGGCATCAGCGCGCCCTGACCCGCTATTACATCGACGCCGGCGCCGGCGGCCTGGCAGTCGGGGTCCACACCACGCAGTTCGCAATCCGCGAGGTTGGTCTCTATCGACCGGTGCTGGAGCTCACCGCCGAGACGGCCGCGAACTGGACCAAGCGGCCACTGGCGCTGGTCGCAGGCCTCGCCGGTCCGACGCAGCAGGCTATCTCGGAAGCGCGCACGGCGCGCGATATCGGCTACCACGCCGGCCTGCTCAGCCTCGCCGCGATGACGACCGCGTCGGAAGATGACATCATCGCGCATTGCCAGGCGGTGGCGCGCGAAATCCCGCTGGTCGGCTTCTACCTGCAGCCGGCGGTCGGCGGAGTCGTGTTGAGCGCGGATTTCTGGCGGCGCTTTGCCGCGATCGACAATGTAATCGCGATCAAGATCGCACCGTTCAACCGCTATCGCACCCTCGATGTGCTGCGCGGCGTCACCGCGGCCGGAGCCCTCGACCGCGTCGCGCTCTATACCGGCAATGATGATCACATCCTGCTCGACCTCACCTTGCCGTTCGACCTGCGCCAGAACGGCGTCACCACCCGCACTTACTTCAAGGGCGGCCTGCTCGGCCACTGGTCGGTGTGGACGCAGACGGCGATCCGGCAGTTCGAGATGTGCAGGGACGCGCGCTACAAGGATGCAGTGCCCGCCGATCTGCTCGCGCTCGATGCCCGCGTCACCGATTGCAACAGCGCGTTCTTCGACGTTGCCAACAATTTCCATGGCTGCATCGCCGGCTGTCACGAGATCCTCCGCCGCCAGGGCTTGATGGAGGGCATCGGGTGCCTCGATCCCAACGAAGGCCTCAGCCCGGGCCAGATGCAGCAGATCGACCGCGTCTGCCGCGAGCACGCCGATCTCTCGGACGATGCTTTCGTCGCCGCGAACCTGCAGAAATGGCTGGCATGACAGCCGAGCCTTTCATCAGCTTGCGTAACGTCCGCAAGGTCTATCGGTCCAAGGGAGCCGAATTCCTTGCCGTCTCCGACGTCACCATGGACATCGCTGAGGGCGAGCTGGTGGCATTGGTTGGACCATCCGGCTGCGGCAAGACCACAGTACTGAAGATTCTTGCCGGCCTGCACGGCGCCGACGGCGGCACGATCAAGATCGGCAACGCAAAGACGCCGTTCGATCCGGCGCGCGATATCGGCATGGTGTTCCAGCAGGCGCTGCTGTTGAAATGGCGCACCATCCTCGACAATGTGTTGCTGCCGGCCGAGATCGTCGGCCTGCCGATCAGGGCGGCACGGGAGCGCGCCCGCGATCTGCTCAAAATGGTTGGCCTCGCCGGTTATGAGGACAAATATCCGCAGCAGCTTTCCGGTGGCATGCAGCAGCGCACCGCAATCGCCCGCGCTTTCATCCACGATCCAAAGCTGATCCTGATGGACGAGCCGTTCGGCGCGCTGGACGCGCTGACGCGCGAGCAGATGAATCTTGAGATGCTCAGGATCTGGCGCGAAAGCGGCAAGACCATCATCTTCGTCACCCACAGCATCCAGGAAGCCGTCTTCCTGGGCTCCCATTGCGCCGTGCTCACCGCCGGTCCCGCTCGGATGGCGGAATATTTCCCGATCGAATTGCCGCTGCCCCGTGCGCTGCCGATCAAGACCACCGATGAATTCGGCGCCTACGCCCGGCGCATCTATGCTCGGCTCGGGCTCAGCACCAACGCCTGATCTGTCGCGCCTGCACGGCTGACGCGGGGCCGGAAGGCAGAATTGCGCATACGCATCATGCAACCGCACGCCTGTGGCAACCCACGCGCGCGTAGTACATGGGTCGGAGCGGGATCCCGCCCTTCTGGGGAATCTGACCACAATGGACATGCTCGTGGCGAGGGCGCCAGTTGCGCCGGTCATGGACGGCTTGCCGCCGGAGAAGCGGCGCTGGGCCGTTGCCGCGATCTTCACCGCGCTCGCAATGGCTTCGCTCGACACAGCGATTGCCAATATCGCCCTGCCGGCGATCGCGACCGATCTCCAGGTCAGCCCGGCGGATGTCGTCTGGGTCGTCAACGTCTACCAGATCGCACTGGTCGCGACCTTGCTGCCGCTTGGCGCGCTCGGGGAAATCGTCGGCCATGAGCGCATCTATCTCGGCGGCCTCCTGTTGTTTACGCTCGCCTCGCTCGGCTGCGCGCTCGCATGGTCGCTCGATAGCCTTCTCATTGCACGAGCGCTGCAGGGGCTGGGCGCCAGCGGGCTGATGAGCGTCAACACCGCGCTGGTCCGCTACGTCTACCCAAGCAGGATGCATGGCCGCGGCTTCGGCCACAACGCGCTGGTCGTCGCGACTGCCTTTACCCTCGGGCCGACGATCGCCTCGGGCATCCTGGCGTTCGGAACCTGGCCGTGGCTGTTTGCGATCAATATCCCGTTCGGCCTGATCGCGTTGTTCATCGGGATGAAGACGCTGCCGCCAACGCCGCGCGCCGTGCACGCCTTCGACTTCCCCGGCGCAGTGCTGGCCTCAGGCTGCCTCGGCCTCTTCATCATCGGCATCGGCAGCGCCGCGCACAAGACGTCGCCGGTATTGGTGTTGGTTGAGTTGGTCGGCGCGGTTGTGCTGGGTTGGCTGCTGATGCATCGGCATCGGGATCATCCGGCGCCGATGCTGCCGATCGACCTGTTCCGCCGGCCGATGTTCGCCTTGTCCGCGGCAACCGCGGTCTGCTCGTTCGCGATCCAGGGCCTCGCCTTCGTTTCGCTGCCGTTCTATTTCGAAGCCGTGCTGATGCGGTCGCAGGTCGAGACCGGATTCTTCATGACGCCCTGGCCTCTGGTTGTCGGAATCATGGCACCGATCGGCGGCCGATTGTCTGACCGCTACCCGGTCGGCATTCTCGGCGGTATCGGGTTAATCCTGCTCGGCCTCGGCATGACACTCTTGGCGACACTGCCCGCCTCGCCCAGCATTCCCGATATCGTCTGGCGCATGGTGATCTGCGGAATCGGGTTCGGCTTTTTCCAGACGCCCAATATGAAGGCACTGATGAGCAGCGCGCCGCCGCATCGCAGCGGCAGCGCCAGCGGCATCGTCGCCACTGCGCGCCTCACCGGGCAAACCATCGGCGCCGCGCTCGCGGCCTTCTGCTTTGCCATCGCCGGCCACGAAGGCGCAACCTACGCGCTAGCGCTGGGCGCCGGATTTGCCGTGCTCGGAAGTGCAATGAGCTTCCTGCGGCTGGCTGTCGCGCCCAAGGGCGCATGATCCTGCGCTAGCATTACAGTTGTCTTTTTGTTTTGAAGTGCGCGCGCTGGGCGGCGGCCTGGTGAGCTCTACGCCAAAGTGACC